>CAZOJR010000015.1:0-228 GCA_964580165.1 uncultured Gaiellales bacterium | reverse complement strand
GCTCAAGTCAAGCTGCCCCGCGGCACATGGAAGAGTCCGCTTAGGGCTGCTACCTCCCAGTCCTGACCCGGTTCACGGATTTCCATTGCGCAGGACCTGACCATCAACACCACACACCGGCGTCAGACCTCACAGGCCCGCTCCTAGGGTGGGAATTCCGTCCCGCTGAAGCGGATTGCGGGTACAGGGCACCGCTAGCTCCCCACCTAGCACGGTCGCGGGGAGTAT
>CAZOJR010000014.1:15565-16069 GCA_964580165.1 uncultured Gaiellales bacterium | reverse complement strand
TTTCTGTGTGCTATCGCGCTGGCCGGAGCGGCCTGCGGCCTCTTCCGTCTGACCGAAACGGGTCGAAAGATTCTGAGTGGTATGTCGCGTGATATACAAGTGGTCAGAGAGCGAGACCCCGCTGCCAAAAACAGTCTTGAAGTCGTTATGTGCTATCCAGGGTTGCATGCTCTGTGGCTGCACCGGCTTTCGCATGTGCTGTGGCGTCGTAATGTTCCTCTGATTCCACGCCTGATCTCTCAGACCGGGCGTCTGGTCACCGGTGTCGAAATACACCCCGGCGCAACGCTTGGGGAGGGCCTGTTCATTGACCACGGTGCCGGAGTGGTGATCGGTGAGACTGCCGAGGTGGGAGAGAATGTCACCATTTATCAGGGCGTCACTCTGGGAGGTACCGGCAAGGAAACCGGCAAGCGCCATCCGACGGTTGGGGACAGCGTGGTCATTGGTTCAGGCTCGCAGCTTCTCGGCTCCATTAAGGTCGGAGATAACGTCAAGGTAGGT
>CAZOJR010000014.1:6800-15555 GCA_964580165.1 uncultured Gaiellales bacterium | reverse complement strand
TAGTGGTACACGATGTCCCCGCTAACAGCACGGTGGTGGGTAATCCCGGCCGGCCGGTCATCACCCAGGGGGCCAAAGTCGGCATTCCCGACATCGACTATACCCATCTTCCCGACCCGGTGGCCGAAGCCATGAAGTGCTTGGTGCGGAGAGTGGTTCAACTGGAGAACGAGTTGGAGGAACTGCGGAGTATGGGCGCCAGGCCGGTGACGGTTGAGACGGCGACGGTTAGGCCGGAGACGGTTGAGCCGGTGGCTTCTCCAACGGGCTGGCTCCCGCAGAAGAAGCCTCTTCCCGCCACAGAAGATGCGTGCGACCCATTTCTCGGACTCGATGGCACCACAGAACTCTGATTCGAGCAGCTCCGTGCTGGCTCGCGACCTCAACGAGCAGCAGCGCGAAGCCGTCTTCCACAGCGGGGGACCATTGCTGGTCATTGCCGGAGCGGGCTCGGGCAAAACGCGAGTGCTGACCTATCGCATGGCTTATCTTTTGGAAAGCGGACAGGTTCGCCCGCATCAGATCCTGGCCATCACCTTCACCAACAAAGCGGCGGGGGAGATGAAGGAGAGGGTGGCGGGGCTTCTGGGTCCGGCATCGGGGTGGATGTGGGTATGCACGTTTCATTCCGCCTGCGCTCGGATGCTGCGCCAGGATGCGTCTCTACTCGGATATCGGTCGAATTTCACTGTCTACGACGAAGACGACTCGACCCGGCTCATCAAGCACTGCTTGGAAGATCTGCGACTCGACACCAAGCGTTTTCCTCCGCGGGGTGTGCGGAGCCTCATCTCGGACGCCAAAAACAAGCTGATAGACATAGATGAGTTTGAACGCCACAGCCGCGGGAGTGGTGGAGACCGTGCTGAAGAGGGGCTGCGAGGGGGCGACGGGGTGTCGGGATACGTCGATGTGGTAGCCCAGGTTTACCGTCGTTATCAGGCCCGTTTGCTGGAGCAGAACGCGATGGACTTCGACGATCTGCTGATGCGAATGGTGGATATCCTCCGTCTCTTTCCCGAGAGGCTCGACTACTATCGCCGGCAGTTTCGCCACATCCTCGTGGACGAATACCAAGACACCAACAGGGCTCAGTATCTTCTGGTAAGGATGCTTTCAGAAGAGCATCGCCAGGTGACCGTGGTGGGTGACGACGACCAATCGGTGTATTCATGGCGTGGCGCTGACGTTAGAAACATACTCAGCTTCGAGGATGATTTCCCCGATGCCAGAGTGGTGAAGCTCGAGCAAAACTATCGCTCATCGACCACCATTCTCGATGCGGCAAATGCTCTGGTGTCCCACAATCGTGGCCGCAAACCCAAGAATCTTTGGAGTGAACGCGGACCGGGTGAGCCGGTCACTGTGCTCGAGTGCAAAGACGAGCATGAAGAAGCCCGGCTGGTGTGCGAGGAAATCGTGCGAGTCCTTCGGGAACGTCCTGCCTCCGACGTGGCTGTATTCTACAGGGTTAACGCACAGTCCCGGGTGTTGGAAGATATGTTGGTACGCCAGGGAGTGGCCTACCGTGTGGTCGGAGGCACCAAGTTCTACCAACGGGCGGAGATCAAAGACCTGCTGGCCTATATGCGGGTAGTAACCAACTCCACCGATGATCTTTCACTTCTACGGATCATCAATACCCCTCGTCGTGGTCTTGGCGATGTGGCCATTGGGCGCCTGCAGAGCTGCGCGGGAGAACAAGGTCTCTCCCTGAGGGACATCCTCCTGCACGCGACGAACGTGCCGGGGATGGCATCCGGAGCTGCCCAGGCGTGTGTCCGGCTGGGGGAGAGCTTCGATGGTTGGGCTGCCACTTCCGATGCTGGTTCACGCGTGGCGGCGCTGGTGCGGCAGGTATTGAAGGAGAGCGGTCTTGCCGATTCGCTCAAGGCCGAGCGGACTCTGGAGGCCGAAGGCCGTTTGGAGAATCTGGAAGAGTTCGTGGGTGTGGCTGAGGAGTACGACCGCATGAATCCCGACGGCAGCCTGAGCGAGTTCCTGCAGGAGATCAGTCTCTATGCGGATGTTGATAGTCTCGAAGAAAACCTGCCGGTCATAACACTCATGACCCTGCACAATGCCAAGGGTCTGGAGTTTCCGGTGGTATTTATCACCGGCATGGAAGAAGGTTTATTCCCACATTCCCGCTCCTTGGACGAGCAGCGTTTGGAGGAGGAGAGGCGTCTATGCTACGTCGGCATGACCCGTGCTAGGGACCGGCTCTATCTCTCTCACGCTCGCACGAGAACCCTACATGGAGCTGGCGGATACAAGCCGCCAAGTCGCTTCCTCCGGGAGATACCCGATCGGCTAATTCAATACCAAGCGGCATTTGCAGCTATGGAAGATAGGCGTGCAATACGCAATGCGGATACTCCAAGCACCCGAAACAGACCCCGGACGCAGACCGGTCGTGTGCCGGCACGGATCGAGGGGGAGTGCGGGCCCGCGCCGGCAGGCTTCGCCCCCGGAGACAAGGTGGTGCATGCGAAGTTCGGAGAGGGCATAGTGCTCGGATCCGAACCAGGAGGCGTCGTCCGGGTGTTCTTCTCTCAACTCAAAGAGCAGAAACGCCTGCTCCTTGAGTACGCGCCTTTGCGGCGTCTCTAGCCGCACAGGTTCTGCTACTGGGCCGCGGTTGCCGTGGCTGCTCTTATTGCTCCAGCCCTCTCGCTGTACGCCACTATAGTGCATAACATATTGCATTAAAGCATTATCACAACGTGTATTGCATTACTATGGTAATGGGGACTGGTGGGGCATAAAACAAAAGATGTGTTGCAATGTGTCAAAAAGTGGGTTATAGTGGCAGGCATGGGACGGGTACTGCTATCCGGGGAATTCGATCACGCTATCGACCCAAAGGGGCGCGTCACTCTACCTGCGCGCTATCGAGAGTATTTCCGGGATGGAGCAGTCCTTGTTCCGGGGCAAGACGGCGAACCCTGTCTACAGGTGTACCACTGCGACTCGTGGGAAGAGTTCGACGCAAAATACATCGAACCTCTCAACATCTTCGAGAATAAGGCAGACCGTTGGCGGACGCGAGAAACCTACCGGAGCCAGGACACAGTAGAGCCCGATCGGCAGGGGCGCATTCTCTTGCCGGCCAAGAGGATCAAAGAGCTGGGTCTGTCGGGCAAGGTCAAGATCCTTGGCGTCCGGAATCATCTCGAAATCTGGAACCCAGAGACCCTGGCGGCTCTGGAAGAACAACATAGGTTGGAAAATGGCTAGCGCAGCGGCATCGTTCGTCACGGAGATGGCCATGGCTCATGTCCCGGTTTTGACTCAAGAGCTCTTGGATCTCCTCGACATAAGAGCGGACGACAGTGTGGTCGACTGCACTTTTGGGGGAGGAGGGCATGCCGAGGCGGTGGCGGACCGTCTGGGTCCGGAGGGTGTGCTGATTGCATGTGATCAAGATCCGCTGGCCGAGGAGTATTACCTCAATCTGAGAAGGAGCCTGCGCTGTCATTCTCGTTTTTGCCCCGGCAACTTTGCAGATTCGCTTTCCGGTCTGTTAAGAGAGGGCTTCAGAGCCAGCCGGCTGTACATGGATCTGGGTGTCAGCAGTATGCAGATTGATATGCCGGATAGGGGTTTCTCATACAGCTACGATGCACCCCTGGACATGCGCATGGATCCCTCGCTTCCGGTCACGGCGGCCGATATTGTCAATTCCTGGTCGGAGACTGCTCTGGCCGATCTATTTAGCCGATACGGCGAAGAACGCTATTCGCGCCGTATCGCTCGGGCAATCGTGTCCCAGAGGGTGGGCACGGCGTTCGTACGAACCTCCGAGTTGGTGGATGCCGTCAAAAGGGCCATACCAACGCCGGCCCGCTTTGGTGCCGGGAATCCCGCTAAGCGGGTATTTCAGGCGCTGCGGATAGAAGTAAATGACGAATTGAACAGTCTGCGCCGCGCTCTGCCTCTGGCTTTTGCGTTGTTGGAACCTGGGGGTGTCGTGGCCGTTGTTAGTTTTCACTCCTTGGAAGACCGTATCGTGAAGGAGTTCTTTGGCGACAAGGTGCGGGCATGTACCTGCCCTCCAGACTTTCCGGTGTGTGTATGTGGAGGAAAGGTGGAGGGTGAGATCCTGACACCAAAACCCATAACCCCGAGTATTCATGAACTGGAATCCAACCCTCGGTCGAGTTCGGCAAAACTCCGCGCCCTGAGGAAACTGTGATGCCTACGATCTCACGGCTCGCATGGATAGATGCCTGGGAGAAAGATCTTACTCCCTCTGCGGCAGCGACCCGGGCTGCGGCGCGTACCTCAGCCCGTATGCGCTCCGCTCGATATTACGGCCGAGAGGCCAATGCCCGTCTGCCTCAGCCAGAACCTGAGAATCTGCAACAGAAACCTCTACCAGAGCTGAAGGTAGTCACTAGACGTAAGAGGCATTGGGGCGTGGCGTTGCTGGTGGCATTGATTGCCGGCGTCGTGCTGGGAACAATGATCATCGCGCCTGTGCTGGTCAGTTCTGCAGCAACGGGGATCGAAGCCCAGGTGGGGCAGCTGGAAGCCCAGCAAGAGGAATTGTCCACAGCCACCTCGGGGCTTGCAGCCCGCATTTCCGCGATGTCATCACCAGATAGAATCGCGGAACAAGCGGCTCAACTCGGCCTTGGTCCGGCTCAATCGGTCCAGTACATGAGCGCGGGTGATGAGCCGGTCGGAACGGAGGGTGACACGACGGTTGCCGGCCGGTGATCATGAGCCGGACGAATAAGCGTCTGGCTCTGTTCATGGGCCTCGCCATCATCTTCCTGGTTGGGCTCCTCGGACGGACCTTCTATGTCCAGGTCATTGCCGCTCCCTCTCTTGCAGAAAAGGCAAAGGGACAATCCGTGCGTACCATCACTCTAGAGGCGCCACGAGGCGTTATCTATGACCGGGATGGAGAGGCTCTGGCCGTATCTCAGATTATGGCAACGGTCTACGCGAATCCTGGCCAGATCGACGATGCTTCCAGCGCGGCCCAGAAATTGGCACCCATCCTGGGAGTATCTGAAGACGAGTTGCTTGCCAAGTTAACCGGTGATTCCGGGTTCAAGTATCTTGCGCGTAGGATCGAACAAGCGGTTGGGCAGGAAGTGGAGGAACTCGGTATCGCCGGAATAGGAGTGTGCTCGGAGCCGAAGCGTGTCTATCCGAAAGGAGCACTGGCTCCTCAACTGCTTGGATTGGTTGGGGGTGATGATTACCAGGGATTGGCCGGGCTGGAGTTGCAGTACGAGCAAGCACTGGCCGGGGTTCCAGGCGAACTACAGGTAGTGAGCGACCTCGATGGCAATCGTTTGGCCACTGTCTCCCAAAGAGAGGCCGAGCCGGGGGACGATATCACTCTTACGATCGACGCGGATATCCAGTATGAGACAGAGCAGGTGCTGACCGCTGTTGTGGAGGAGTTCCAAGCCAACAAAGCATGTGCCGTGGTCCTGGAGCCAAGCACCGGGGAAGTTCTTGCCATGGCGAATACTCCGGTGTTCGATGCCAATGAGTATGCCTCCGGTGATATACAGGAGAGTGACCGCCGTAATATGGTGGTGACCGATCAGTACGAGCCGGGGTCGACGTTCAAGATGGTGGTTACTGCGGCCGCCTTGGAGGCAGGGTTAGTGACTCCCGAGACGACATTCCGGTTGGGGAGAGATATCACGATCTACGACGTCACGATCCACGAGTCTCACGAGAACATCCCTGAAGTGCGTGAGTTGACGGTCACGGACATCCTTGCCCAATCGTCAAATGTTGGGGCGGTGAGATTGGGCCAAGAGGTGGGGAAGACCAGGCTGGTGGATATGATTGAGAAGTTCGGGTTCACGGAGAAGATCGGGATAGACTTCCCAGGTGAGGTCGACGGAGAGATGCTGGCCCCAGAAGACTGGTACGGCACTACCATCGCAAATGTCCCTCTCGGGCAAGGAATTGCCGTCTCGCCCCTGCAACTTGCGACCGCTTATGCGGCTATAGCTAATGACGGGCTGATGGTGGAACCCCATCTGGTAAGAGGCGAAGAGGAGCCTTGGAGCAGGCGCGTGGTTAGCGAAACGGTCGCGGCCCAACTACGGATGATGCTGACCGATACGGTTGCCTATGGAACCGGCGGGCTGGCGCAGATCGAGGGTTATGAGGTCGCCGGTAAAACAGGAACGGCCCAGAAGGTCAAGGAGGGTGGCGGCTATTATGATGACCGGGTTGTTGCTTCTTTCGTGGGGATGGTCCCCGCAGACGATCCGCAGCTGGTCATCTTGGTTACGGTTGACGATCCGGCCACGGAGCACTTGGGAGCTAAAGTGGCTGCGCCGGCGTTTGCCAAAATAGCCGACTTCGCGCTGAAATGTCTGGGTATTGCGCCTACATCGGACGAGTAGGCCGTACATTCGTCCCACGACAGGTCCAGAAGCTTTGGTGATGATAGAATCCGCACGCGTGAGAATCAGTGATCTATTCGCCCGTGTCGAGGGCTGGCGCTTGGCGGGCGCGGCCGATGCCGACATCACGTCACTCAGTTACCGGAGCAATCAGGTCGACCGGGGCTGTCTTTTCTTCTGTGTTCCAGGTTTTGTGCGCGACGGGCACGATTTCGCGGCTGATGCGGTTGCTCGAGGGGCTGTGGCTCTTTGCGTTGAACGTCCGCTCGACCTGCCCGTCGCGCAGGTACTGGTGCCTTCGGTGCGGGAGGCCATGGGTCCCGTGGCTGCGGCATTTTACGGTCATCCCAGCTCTCACATTCCGACGGTTGGTATCACCGGAACCAATGGGAAGACCACATCGGCGTTTCTCGCGGCTCATCTGCTCGACAGCTCCGGTGTGCGCGCGGGTCTCATGGGCACAGTGGAGAGACGCATTGGTGGCCTGACGCATCCCGCTGGTCGGACCACACCGGAGGCCTTAGACATCCAACGGGACTTGGCTCAAATGCTGGAGACAGGAGACAAGGCAGCGGTAATGGAGGTGTCGTCTCATGCTCTCGACCTGGGTCGGGTGCGGGGTGTCGACTTTCGCATTGTGGGATTCACCAATCTGACCCAGGATCATCTTGACTACCACAAGACCTTGGACGCCTACTTCGCTGCGAAGAGCCGGCTGTTCTTCGATACGGAGTTCTCACCCGACCGCACCACGGCCGTTATCAACGTAGACGATCCGTTTGGGCTGCGACTTGCGCAGCGGTGCTCTCGAGACCGGGTCATCAGCGTGTCAACATCGTCCCTGGTGGCCGGTTGGGGAGAAGCGGATCTGGAGCTAAGTGACTATGTCATGGCAGCTGGTGGTACTCAAGGCACCGTGGTGATCCGGGGTACTGCGCTCCGGAGCATGCGGGTGATGCAGGGGGGCTCGGAAAGCCCAGAGATTCACATGCGAGTGTCCACCCGGCTGGTGGGCGCTTTCAATGTGGCCAACATTCTCACGGCTTTGGGAATCGGGCTGGGATTAGGATTGGATGCCGGGCGGATGTTGGCGGCCGTCCAGGAATTTAGCGGCGTGCCCGGCAGAATGGAGCCGGTGGATGCAGGGCAGGACTTCGGGGTACTCGTGGATTATGCGCATACCCCGGACTCCGTGGCCAACGTGCTGCGAACGGCTCGTGGTATTACACGAGGCAGGCTCATCGCCGTGTTGGGCTGTGGGGGTGACCGTGACAAGACCAAGCGGCCGCTCATGGGTAGGGAAGCGGAGAAAGCGGCCGATCTGGTTTTTATCACCTCGGACAACCCTCGTAGCGAGGATCCGCTTGCGATCATTGCCGATATTCTGAGCGGGCTCAAGTCGGCTGAGGCGGTGATAGTGCAGCCAGACCGGCGGTTGGCCATCGGAGCCGCGGTGTCAGCGGCACGCCCGGGTGATGTGGTGATGATCCTGGGTAAAGGTCATGAATCCGGCCAAGAGCTGGCCACTACGACGGTGCCCTTCGACGATCGGCAGGTGGCCCGAGAAGCGCTCACGGTGTCTAGGGCGGCGGCACGGTGATCACTCTCTCGCCAGATGAAGCGGGAGAAGCGCTGGGAACGGGACCGTTGTCATCGCCTGTCGATGGGATCAGTGTCGACAGCCGGTCGATTAGACCGGGCGAACTGTTCATTGCTCTTCGTGGAGAGCGATTTGACGGACACGACTTTGTGGCCGCCGCTATCGAAGCCGGCGCCTCGGGTGTGGTGGTTGAGAAGGGGAGATGGAGCGGTGGGAGCGCCAAGGCAGACGGGGATTTCACCGCGATTGGGAGCACAGCTGTCCGGACACCGGTTTATGAGGTTGCCGACGCCCTAGAGGCTCTCGGTGCTCTGGCGCGGGCGGTCCGGCGCAAGTCAGGAGCTATGGTTTTTGCCATCACCGGCAGTGTGGGGAAGACAAGCACCAAGGATCTAATTGAGGCCATGGTTGGTCGAGTGAGGAACACGGTAGCCACAACCGCCAACCAGAATAACGAAATAGGTGTGCCGCTGACTCTGCTTGCTATGGTCCCGAGCACGGAAGCGGCCGTCGTAGAGATGGGGATGCGGGGTCGGAATCAGATCGCTTCATTGGCTAGAGTGGCCGAACCGGATATCGGAGTCATCACCAACATCCATCCAGTTCACCTCGAGCTCTTGGGCACTGTGGAGAATATAGCTGAAGCTAAGGCTGAGCTTGTGCGTGGGTTGGGAAAAGATGGAACCGTCGTAGTGCCGTATGAATGCAAGGTTTTGCAGCCTTATCTCAAGGAAATAAAAGACATTAAAATATTGGTCGGGATAAA
>CAZOJR010000014.1:536-6790 GCA_964580165.1 uncultured Gaiellales bacterium | reverse complement strand
AGTTGTATACTTTGGCACTGGGCGAGGGTTGTGCGTGGCTGACGTGGAGAGCCGTCTGGAGAGAAGTAAGACGGGGCCGGGCTGGATGATTGCGCTACGCTGGCCTGAAGGTGAAGCTCTTGTTGAAGTTTCCTATATGCCGGCGTACCGTCTGGAGAATGTTGCCGCCGCCACGGCGGCCTGCTATGCGGCGGGGCTTCCAGTGGCGCAGTGTGTGCAGGGGATTAAGGAAGTACGTTTCTCGGCAGGCCGGGGCGAAGTAATGCGATTGCCCGGCATCTGCCTCATCGACGATACTTACAATGCCAACCCCGCTGCGGTCAGGGCAGCACTGGATAATCTGGTGCGGTTGGCTGATGAAGAGGGAGGACGGGCTGTGGCGGTTCTCGGCGATATGCTGGAGCTGGGCCCTGAATCAGAGCGATATCACTGGGAAACCGGCAGGTATGCAGCGGATATCGGAGTCCGTGGACTGTGGGGAGTAGGATCGCTGGCTAGGGGGATCGCGGAAGGCTTCCGGGGGACTTGGGTTGCTCGCAAGGACGCCGGTGGAGACTGGGTGGCAGGACATGTGGATTCCGCTGGCGAAGCCTCTTCAGTAGTTGAGGGACTTCGTGCCGGCGATGTGATTCTGTTTAAGGCGTCGCGCGCTGTGAAGCTTGAGAGCATGGTGAGCGTTGTGGCAGCTCTGGCTGAAGCTGGAGCCTGGACTGGGAACGCCGGTGTGGTGGCTGATGAGACCGGCAGGCAAGAGGAGGTGGGGCCGTGCTCAAACTGATGGCGGCCGTTCTTGTCTCGTTGGTGATAGGGATTGCTGCGGGACCCCAGTTTATTCGGTGGCTACAGCGCCGCGGTATTGGCCAGAGGATTCGGGAACTGGGTCCTGAGGCCCATATCGCAAAACAAGGCACCCCTACCATGGGCGGGGCGCTCATTCTGGTGGCTGCACTCATCCCTTACTTCATCTTCGCTACTAAGACCACTCCCAGTTTGGTAGTGGTTCTCTTGACATGTGGTTCGGGGTTGATCGGCTTTGTCGATGACCTCATCGGCCAGTGGCGCCGGCGCTCTCTTGGCCTGAGCGCAAGAACCAAGTTGCTCATGCAGTTGCCGCTTGTTGCGATCGCGCTGTTCATCGCTGTCCGCTATGGCGGGGTAGACACCAGTCTGGCGGTTCCGTTCTCGCGCAATGGGATGGACATCAGCTGGTTTTACTACCCCTTCGCCTTCGTGCTTATTGCCGGTTTTTCAAACGCGGCCAATCTGGCAGATGGTCTCGACGGCTTGGCTGCGGGGATTGGCGCGGTGGCTCTGTTCGCCTATGCAGGTATTGCCTTTCTCCAGGGCGAGACCGACTTGGCGCTCTTCGCCTCCTGTCTGACGGGAGCATCGGTGGGCTTTCTCTGGTACAACTCCCATCCGGCGACGGTGTTCATGGGTGACACCGGTTCGCTGGCAATCGGCGCGGCGATCGCCGGTATGGCGATCGCCACCAATATGGAGATACTGAGCCTTCTGATCGGAGGCTTGTTTGTAGTGGAGGCCCTGAGTGTCACGATACAGGTGTTGAGCTTCCGCTTGTTTCACCGGCGTGTTTTCTTGATGGCCCCGATTCACCACCATTTCGAGCTGAAGGGCTGGTCGGAGACGAAGATAATCATCCGCTTCTGGCTCATCGCGGCCATTCTGGCCGGAGCGGGGTTTGCCATGTACTACCTGAGCAACACGCGTCTCCCCGCAGGCTGACCGTGCCTGACGCCAAAGATCGACTCTCTCCCGTGGCGACCGGGGGAATAGGTTTGCCCGCAGGTGCCCGGCGGGTGCTTGTTGTGGGAGCTGGTCGTTCGGGCACTGGCGCCGCCTTGGCTCTCGCAGGGCGGGGGGTGGAAGTTACCGTGAGCGACCGCCGGGTTCCGGAAACCATTCCCGGTGCCCAAGATCTGCTTCGTGCCGGAGTGATATTCGTGGCAGAAGGCGCAATCGGGTCTTGCTGGCCATTTCCGGACCTGGTAATCAGGAGCCCTGGAGGGCCGGGAGAGGCGCTGCCCCTGTCTCTGGCGCATGATCGAGGGATCCCGGTGTGGAGCGAACTCGAGTTGGCCTACGCTCTTCTCCCCAATCCGTTCAGCGCTATTACCGGCACCAACGGTAAGACAACGACCACGGCCCTACTCGGCCATCTGTTTGCGACCGCGGGTAGACCCGCCCGGGTGCTCGGCAATATCGGAGTGGCTGTGACCGCTGCGGTGGGGGAGATCGAAGCCGGCGAGGAGGTGGTGGTTGAGGTCTCCAGCTTCCAACTCGAAGACGTGCACGCTTTCCGTCCCGCAGTGGGGGTTTTCCTGAACCTCACCCCTGATCATCTCGATCGTCACGGCACCCTGCAGCGCTACTTGGGGTGCAAGGCAAATCTTTTCGTCAACCAGCAGCAGGGAGATGTGGCGGTGCTTAACGCGGCCGACCCGGTTGTGGCGGCATTGGGGGAAGAGCTGGTCACCCGGCAGGGGGGGCCTCGTGTAGTCCTTTTATCGTGTCTGGGCCCTGGATGCCTGGGGGCTGTGGATGGTGAGTCAGACTCGGACGCCATAGGGAGCGCCGGGTCCGGCCGCCGGCCGGCGGCCGGCTGTATGCGCCCCGATTCATGGGTAGACGAGGATTGGTTATACATCGAACACGAGCCGATCCTGCCTCTGGGCCATATACAGTTGCCGGGGCGCCACAACCTCGAGAATTGTCTCGCCGCCGGCACTGCCGCCGTAGCGCGTGGTATCGATAGGGAGGCTGTGGCCGAGGGTCTGAGGACGTTCGCCGGTGTACCCCATCGCCTGGAGATGGCAGGAATGATCGCCGGGGTGACGTATGTCAACGATAGCAAAGCTACCAACGTGGAGGCTACGCTTACCGCCTTGAACGCCTATCCGGAGAGGACGCACTTGATATTGGGGGGACGCGACAAGGCCTCTGATTACCGTCCGGTGGCTCGTGCCTGCGCACGCGGTTGCAAGGCTGTATATCTGATTGGTGAGGCCACGCCTCTTATCGAGCAAGCGTTTGTCGAAGTGCGCGATCAGGAAGGCATTCTAGAGGTGCCGCAGGTTCAGGTTTGCGGTGACCTGGAGGCCGCGGTTATCACCGCCTCCAAGAGGGCGGTCAGCGGGGACGTCGTGCTTCTGGCGCCTGCCTGTGCCAGCTTCGACCAGTATGGAAGCTTCGAGGAGCGTGGGGAGCATTTTCGCAAGCTGGTAGCCCGCCTGGGTGGGAGTAGGCCATGAGCGCGGCCGGCGCTCAAAAGGAGCGGCCGGCGCGGGAATCCGCGCCTCGTGCATCTCACAGTGCGAAGCCATATACCTCCGGATCCCACGTTCTGAAGGTTGCGTCTCCGGTCTCGTATCATCTGGTGTGGATCACAACCCTCCTGCTTCTTATTGCGGGGATATGCATGGTCCTTTCGGTATCGGTCGCGGAGGGTGTCGGCGGCGGGGACAAGTATGCCTATGTCCGTCCGCAGGCACTGGCCGCCGTGGTGGGCCTAATCCTCTTGGCGGGGTTTTCACGAGTGAACTACCTGAAACTGCGGGCGCCGTCTGTGGTGTTCCTAGTTGCGGTAGCGATGATTCTCGTATTGATTCACATACCCCAGTTCAGCTACACCGAGGGCGGTTCGTCCAGTTGGTTCAAGGTGGGTCCTTTGAGATTCCAACCCTCAGAATTCGCCAAGTTGGCCGTTGTGCTGGCTGGAGCGCACTTGCTCTCAGTCCGGAGAGTGCGAACGGGTGACTTCGGCTCTTACATGTGGCCGTTTGGGGCTGTGGGATTGGCCATGTGCGGTTTGGTTGTGCTTGAGGGTGATTTGGGGACCGGCATCATTATGGCGGGCCTGCTCGTGGGTATGCTGTGGCTGGCCGGCATGAAGAGGGGACACTGGTTCGTGCTTACCGGGGCGGGTGTGGTGGCCGCCGCCGCTCTGGTCTTTTCGAGCCAGGAGCGCATGGGCCGCATCTTCTCGTTTTTCGATCCTTCGGCCGACCCTCTTGGAGAGGGCTACCAGCTATTGCAGTCGCTCGTCGCGCTTGGCCGGGGAGGATGGTTCGGTGTAGGACCGGGCGAGAGCGTGCAGAAGTTCCAGTATCTCCCTGAGGCGCACACGGATATGATCTTCAGCATCTTGGGAGAAGAATTCGGCTTGTTGGGAACGGGACTCGTCCTGCTGCTTTTTGGAGTATTTGCGGTTGCCTGCTGGCAACTCGCCCGGCGTTGCGCCGATCCCATGGGCAAGTATTTGATCGCCGGGTGTGGCATGCTCGTCACGCTGCAGGCGATCGTCAATATCGGCGGTGTTATCGGGGCGATGCCCCTGACTGGGGTACCGCTTCCCTTCATCAGCTACGGCCGCAGCAGCCTTCTTGTGATGCTGATGGCTGTGGGATTGATCTTGGCGGTCGCAAGGCGCGCGCCGGCCAGAATGGGGCCGTCTCCGGCAACGAGGTATGAGAATGTCACGAGTATTGATCGCGGGCGGCGGAACGGCGGGGCACGTAGTGCCCGCCTTGGCGCTCGCTGACGTGCTTTCGAGTAGGGGGCACGAAGTATCATTCTGCGGTACCCGGAGGGGATTGGAGAAGGAGCTCGTTCCCCGGGCGGGCTACGCCTTCTCGGTGGTTCGTATCCGCGGCTTCGAGCGCAAGTTGGGGTTATCGACTCTCCGCACTCTCGGTTCTATCCCCGTGGCGGGTGTGGACGCGTGGCGTCTGTTGCGTTCGTTTTATCCCGACTGTGTGATTGGGGTAGGCGCGTATGCTTCAGGCCCCGTTGTGGCGGAAGCGGCCCTAAGAGGGATAGCAACTGTCGCGGTGGAGATGGATTCACATATGGGTTGGACCAACCGCGTCTTGAGTCTCTTGGTCGATAAAGTATGCCTATCGTTCCCCGATCCAGCGAAAACGGGCAGTAAGTATGTATACACTGGTAGACCTCTACGGCCGTCTCTCCTCTCGGCGACTCGGCAGGCAGGACTGGCTCGATTTGGTTTGGACCCGGACCGGGCGGTACTGCTTGTCTTCGGAGGGAGTCTCGGCGCACACACCTTGAACAAGGCGGTGATGGACGCGTTTGCCCGGACCAGCACATCGTTCCAGATCGTGCATGTGACCGGCGAGCGGGAGTACGATCAAGTAGCCGGAGCCTTGAGGTTGCCGGAGGCAAATCCGCTCTATCAAGCTCACCCCTTTCTGGACGACTTTCCTCTGGCGCTGGCTGCAGCGGACGCTGTTGTTGCCCGCGCCGGTGGTTCGGTGGCGGAGATCCTGGCACGTGGAGTGCCATCCTTGCTGGTTCCTTATCCGTTGGCTACAGGGGATCACCAGACCATCAACGCCCGTCGAGTGGCGGAAGGAGGCGCCGCGTTGACGGTGGCCGATGCCGAACTCAACGTGGAAAGGCTGACCACGGCAGTATCGACCCTTCTGGATCCGGATGTGAATGCACGCATGCGGCAGGCTGCGCTCGGCCTTGCCAGGCCGGACGCGGCATCCCGTATCGCCGATGTCGTAGTAGAATTGGTCGGCCCCTCAACGGGGGGACATCATGACTGAGCCAGTGATCGACACCACACAAATCGCCGCTCCTGAGCGGTTGCGCAGCCTCCACTTCATTGGAATTGGAGGAGCGGGAATGAGTGGAATTGCCCTCGTGCTGCACAAGCGCGGGTATCAGGTCACCGGCTCCGACCTCAAGCCGTCCCGATACGTGACCCTATTGGAAAATGCCGGCGTGCCGGTCAGCATCGGCCACAGAACTGCCAATTTGGACCAGCCCGATGTTGTTGTCATCTCCTCGGCTATACCGGGGCATAACGTCGAGTTACGTGAGGCCCGTCGTCGCGGGATTATCGTGGTCAAGCGAGCGCAGGCGCTTGCCTGGCTCATGCAGTCCGGACGGGGTATAGCGGTGTGCGGTACGCATGGGAAGACCACGACCACCAGCATGATTACCCGGGTTCTGGTCGACGCCGAACTCGACCCGACTTTTCTGGTCGGTGGAGAGCTCAACGATCTTGGTTCAAACGCACGCCACGGCGAAGGAGAGTTCGTCGTCTGCGAGGCGGACGAATCGGATGGTTCATTCCTGCTTCTTCAGCCTGAAGTGGCGGTGGTGACCAATATTGAACTCGACCATCACAGCCACTATTTGCACATCGAAGATGTTGAGCGTGTATTCAGGAGCTTTCTCAGCCGTCTTCCGGCACACGGTCTTGC
>CAZOJR010000014.1:0-526 GCA_964580165.1 uncultured Gaiellales bacterium | reverse complement strand
TCGACCTTGGTGCGGGGCGTGGATTGTCGCACCTGTTCGTACGGGTTCGCATCCTCTGCCGAGTACCAAGCCCAGGGTGTGACGTTGGAGAGTCTGGGGAGCAGCTTCTCAGTCCGGCGTGGTGGCAAGGAGCTTACTTCTGTTACTCTGCGGGTGCCGGGTGAGCACAATGTTCTGAATGCCTTGGCCTGCTTCGCTACTCTCACCGAACTGGGGATGGCGCCGGAAGATATCACCTCTTCACTGGATTCGTTCAGCGGGGCCGTGCGGCGCTTCCAGGTGAAAGGGGAGCGGGATGGGGTGACGGTGGTGGATGACTATGCGCATCATCCTACTGAGTTGCGGGCAACTTTGCGGGCTGCCCGCGAGGGGGAATGGGCCCGGGTTGTAGCCGTCTTCCAGCCACACCTGTATTCGCGTACCGAGTTTCTGCATACGGAGTTCGCGGAAGCCCTCTTGGAGGCGGATGTGGCCATAGTGACCGATGTGTTCGGTGCCCGGGAGAACCCGAAGCCGGGTATCAGCG
>CAZOJR010000013.1:8478-17536 GCA_964580165.1 uncultured Gaiellales bacterium | reverse complement strand
GATTGTCCGCCTGGACTCTTGCGCTCTCTATCCCGACATGGGCTTGAAACACGACTACAACGGCCGCTACGGACTACGCGCCATAGGAGCCTCCGAGTTCAGAGGAATCAGACCTCACCAACCGGGCGAGCCACTTAGCCATATCGACTGGAAGAGCACGGCAAAGACCGGGGTCTTGATGCTGCGAGAGATGGAAGAGCCCGCGGGTGCAGACATCACCATGTTACTTGACGGTACCGCCGGGCAACTGTTAGGAAAGGCTCCCGAGAACAACTTCGAACTCGCGGTGCGAGCGGCCGGCAGTATCGCCGACTTCGTCTTGCGCCACGGCCGGGGGGTGACTCTAGTCTCGCACGAACGAGAACGCCGGGAGTCACGACTCACTGCTGACGGCGGCGGGCGCCGCGCGCTTCTCCAGACGCTGGCCGAGGTTCAACCTGACGCGCGAACTTCATTAGAGAATACGCTCCAGCACCTGCACAGCGACAGATCACACCGCCTTCGCGCACGGACCATTACCATCGTCAGCCTCTCGCTGAACACCCGCCTCGTACAGTCACTCGTCGATCTGCGCAAGGAAGGATTGGAACTTGCTCTGCTCTACATCGTGGGTCCCTCGTTTGTCGACGATGCTGGAACCAGCGGCTCCTATCTCCTGCCTTTCCTGCCTCCAAAGGAGGAGGCGGGCCTGGACACGATGCCCGCCTCCTCCGCCCATCCCGGCACCAAAGGCCCGGCTGATGGTAAGACCGGCCGGCAAACCAGCACCTTCCCCCTGTCCGCCGAGGCGCGTTCTTTGCTGCTCTCACTGTCGGCAACCGGCATCCCTTGTCTCACGCTCGCCCGCGGCGATGATCTGGAACGGTGTCTGTCATCGCGGCGCTCCAGCAACCAGAGTGCAGCAACCGGCCTGACCCGCTGAAGGCACCATGAGAGCCATAACCCGCATCGTCTATCTGGTTTGTTTCATCGGACTGATGCTGGTTGCCGCCTTCGCCCTCAATCGGGCCGCCCAGTCCTCTATGGCCACCGTGCTGGTTCGCTCGGTCTTCATCGCGGCGATGTGCGCTGCGCCCGGTCTCGTCTATCGCAGACTATGGCCGCTGGCACTGCTCTTACTACCCGTGGGCTGTTACGTGCTCATTCGCACCATCATGCCTCTGCCTATCCTCGTGGATAGCGTGGCGCAGCAGTACAGCTACTACACCGAGCAGCTAGGTCTTGGCGTCACTACCTACAAGAACGCAGTTTTCCCTTTGGAAATCACCGGGGCGCCTGAACTCCGGCTCTTACTAGCTTTTGTAGTCTATTGGCTAACCGGGGTCGCCGCCTTTCTCGCTCTGAGCTTACGCAGGCCTACCCCCGCACTTGTATTCCCCTTGACACTCCTCGGCTACAGTTTCACGGTCGATTCCTATTTGCGAGAGTTGTGGCCGGCGTTCCTGTTCATGATCCTAGCGGCTTGCCTTCTTGTGCTCTCCCGGAGTCTGAAGCGCGAGGTTTGGAGGCTGCGCGACGCGGTTGTAGGAGGATCGGTAGGAGTGGTCGCGGCGCTTCTTGCATTCGCCCTGCTCGCCGCCGCTCCCTCCGTAGTGGCTACTCCTTGGCGAGATTGGCGAACATGGGATCCCTTCGACGAGAGCGGCTCCGTATACACCTTCAACTGGCTGCAGAATTATCCCCGGCTTCTGAATCCAGCCAACGACGTAGTGGTCATGAGCGTCGAGTCTGAGTTGCCTTCTTACTGGAGGGCCAGCTCTCTGGATTCGTTCACGGGAACCGCTTGGGTCACATCCCAGGCTTTCCTTGAGTCCATAGAAGGTATTCCCCAAGGCCAAAGCGATGAGACAGGCCGCTACCCTTCCTACGTGTATGAGATTCCTACGTCCGAACCTACCCCCGAAGGGCGGACGGTAACACAGACCTTCCATATCCAGTCCGTTTATACCAACTACTTCTTCACGGGAGGCGACCCCCACTCGCTCACCATCGACCAGGATATTCCATTGCGCATGAACCGCATGCGCTCACTCCGGGTGAACTCAGCGCTGGGACCCACTCTGCGCTACAGCGTAGTCGCGGTCGTGCCTGAGATCACTCCCGCCGATCTTGTCGGACTGGGCACCGACTACTCGAGCGAACTCGACGAATACCTGACCTTGCCCTTCGACCACGTGGACGACATCGAGGGCACCGACAAGGAGACCACATGGCGCAATATCATGGCAGACAAAGAACCCGACGGCTGGGAATGGGCGGATCTTTATACCCTGAACCGGGAAATCGTGGGCGATGCTACCGATCCATACCAGATCACGCTTCGCATTGAACAGTACCTACGACGCTTCTACACCTACTCGCTTACCCCACCGGCAAGTGAGTACTCATCGCCCTATGCTGCATTCCTCTTCGAGGGACACACCGGTTACTGCCAGCACTTCGCCGGAGCGATGGCCTTACTCCTACGGTACAACGGCATCCCATGCAGAGTAGCGGTAGGCTTCACCTCCGGCGAGGCTCAGGATGAAGATACATACTTCGTCAGCACAAACAACGCTCACGCCTGGGTTGAAGTATTTTTCCCCACCGTCGGATGGGTTGGCTTCGATCCCACTCCGGGACAGAGCCTCCCGACGGCCGGAGCCTCATCAACAAGCCCCGGCTTCGTGAATCCGTTCTCTAGCTCCAGCACATCGGGAACCGGATCTGCGACCACTCGACCCACACAGAATGGTCTGCCCAATGACGAGGAGAGTCGGGACCGAGATTCCGGGGTGGCTAAAGGAGACTGGCTCAATGGAGCCGCCTGGGTGCCCTGGGTAGCAGCCATCATCCTCCTCACGGCCGGCTGGCCAGTCGCGCGTGGACTCTGGTGGCAGAGACGGCTCCATCGCGGGTCCTTGGAACAAAGACTCCAAGCATCACTCAGCCTGCTCCAGACCGAACTCTCCTTATACACGGCACCGGTAACCCCTTCACAAACCTTGGAGGAGGTTGTAGCGATGCTCCACACCCACCTGGGCATAGACAACAATCCAGATTTCATCGAGCAGACCAACGCTGTGCTCTTCGGAGGCCGGAGCGCAAGGATCGCCGACATCCGGCGAGCCGAGACCCTGCGTCGCGAAGTCAAGACCCGTTTGCGCAAGCGGCATGGGTGGGTCAGAACCGTTCGAGTCTGGTACGGTCTGTCACAGTTCCCACGTAGAGGACGTACAGCACGTACAGTACATATCTAACCGGGAACACTGCCGCCGGGCTGTGGCACCGGTTTTCATCTTCTGCTCCACGCGTCTGAGATACAATATCGTGATGACAAAAGTCAAAGAACGACAGAAGAAGTTGCCCGTATTCACCCTCGCTCGCTGTAAACAATGCGGGATTTGTGGCCATTTCTGTCCCAAGGGAGCTATTGCTTTTGACGATTACGGCATGCCGTTTCTCGCCGATCCGAAAGCGTGCACATCCTGTGGTTTATGTCAGGATATGTGTCCCGACTGGGCGGTTTGTTTGAGCCTTCCGCAGGCAGGGGAAGCCGGTAACGGAACCGCCTGAATCTCTCAGGCACTCCGAGAGCAACCAAGAATCGAACCGTTCAAAGAGGGTCCCATGGCAACAGCGATCTATCTTGATCATGCCTCCACTACTCCGACCGATCCGGAGGTGATGGAGGCGATGCGTCCCTGGTTTAGCGAGAATTTCGGAAACCCTTCCACCGTTTACAGCTTGGGGCTTAATGCCGCCACCGCGGTACAAGAAGCCCGCGAGTCCATAGCCCGATGCATCGGCGCCGAGGCCGAAGAAATCTTCTTCACGAGCGGCGGCACCGAATCGGACAACTGGGCCATTCTAGGGATGGCGGAGACCCGGCAGAGCAAAGGCCGCCATCTCGTCACCTCCAGCATCGAACATCACGCGGTGCTCGAGCCCATGGAGTATCTCGAGAAACGAGGCTACGAGGTCACACGACTACCGGTTGATAGCACTGGGTTGGTCGACCCCGAGGACGTGCGCCGCGCTATTCGACCCGACACTATCCTCATTTCCATAATGCACGCCAACAACGAGGTCGGCGCCATTCAACCCATCGCGGAAATCGGGAAAATAGCACGTGAAGCCGGAGTGCTATTTCATACCGACGCCGTGCAGACCGCCGGCAAGCTTCCTCTCGACGTCGGCAAATTGGGCGTGGACATGCTCTCGATGAGCGCACACAAGTTCTACGGTCCCAAAGGCGTGGGACTTATGTACCTACGCAGGCGAACCAAGATTGCCCCCCTCCTCCACGGGGGTGGCCAGGAACAAGGTCACCGGGCCGGCACCACCAACGTGCCCGGTATTGTGGGAATGGCCAAGGCCCTTGAGCTGGCAAGCGCCCGCATGGCGGATGACGCTGCACGCGAAGCCGGGCTGCGCGACCGCTTGTGGGCCGGTCTCGAGGCAAGTATCGACGCCATCTATCTGAACGGCAGCACAGCTCACCGGCTTCCCAACAACCTCAACGTCAGGCTCGACGGCATCGAGGGTGAATCAATGATCCTCATGCTCGATATGGAGGGCATATGTGTGTCTTCCGGTTCCGCCTGCACCACGGGCTCACTGGAGCCCAGCCATGTGCTTCTCGCCTTGGGCATCCCCAAGGAGAACGCCCACGGATCTCTGCGGGTCACTTTGGGGCGCAGTACTGTTTGCGAAGATATCGACCATTTCATCAAGGTCTTCCCGCCCATAGTGGCCAGGCTACGGGAGATGTCACCGATCTGGTGTGCCAATTGCGCTTGTAAGCAAAGGAAATGACATGTACACAGAACTTGTGATGGAACACTTCCGTAATCCCCGCAACGTGGGTGTTATCGAAGACGCAGACGGCGTCGGCGAGGTGGGGAATCCCCAGTGTGGAGACATGATGCGTATCACCATCAAAGTCAAGGACGACGTCCTTGAAGACATCAAGTTCCAGACGCTGGGATGCGGCGCAGCTGTGGCCACCTCGAGCATGCTGACTGAGATGGCTAAAGGTAAGAAACTCGACGACGCCTTGGAGATCACCAACAAGGCAGTGGCTGAGGCTTTGGGCGGTCTTCCGCCAGCCAAGATGCACTGCTCCAATCTGGCTGCTGATGGGCTACGAGCTGCTATCGACGACTATCAGGCACGACGAGCTGCGGGCTAGAAACGGCACGCGCCCGTGCGGCGCCCCGCTCGCCACCTCGCGCCCTCCGGCTGAATCTTCAGAGAGAGCCCTCTCTGCCAGGATTCTTATGGCCGCAATCTCGTGTATCACAATCGTCTTCTTCTGTCTCTCCTCTGCGAGTTGCACCGACTCCACATCCGTACCTGCTCATCCAGGCGACAGGCTTGTCCCAGAGATAACCTACTCGGCCGATTTTGACGGAGACGGCATTTCTGAGACCGTCCTCATCAAGAGCGACCCCGCTTCTCTAACCATCGAGGACGGGAACACCGTCTATCACAGCCGGGACAAGTGGCATATCGTCGAAGCTTTTCTCGGCGACACCGACCACAACGGGCTCCCCGAGGTAGTAACCCTCCTGGATGCCGAAGATGGACGTCACCTCGGACTATTCGCGTATTTCGGCGGAGACTACCGCGAACGGTTCGTGACCAGCGCGCTCATCCCCCGTCCTCTATCGCTGCAGGTCCACACCGCCGGTCCAGCAGGAGACTCGATTCTTGTGACCGAGGAGTGTGAGGCAGACGATACGACGTCGCAAGATGTTGTCTACCAATGGAATGGCTTCGGTTTCACCATTAACTAGAGCGGCCAAGACATATGCAGCGTTCCGCTTTGTGACAGAATCGTTACACGGTCGTACCGGACCCGTGACAATACCCGACAATCATGGTTGATGAGGGTTTCTATCTAGTCGCTACACAGCGACGCGTACGCAGGAGAGGGGCAGTCATGAAACGGGCCTTGGAAGCCATAATCATTGTTGTTCTGGCCATAAGCCTCATTGCAACCGGCTGCGGCAAGGAGTCTACCAATACGACTTCGACCGATTCGGAACCGGCCAGCAGCAGATCAACGGGCGTTTCAGACTCCACTCCAGACACCATTTCTCCGACCACCGATGGACTCTTTGCGGAGCCTCCATACCTCGACTCACAACCTGTCGACCTGGCGGCAATCACTAATCTCGACCTTGTCACCCTCACGGATGCCCAAAAGGAGACCTTGGCCAGGCAGAGTTTCGTAGCCGCTGCCCAGTCCCCCGAGAGCACCCTCGGAAGCGGCCCCTGGAAGTTCTGGCATGTCTACGAAACCGCCCGTTACCAGGGTTTGCCGTTACTTGTCACTGCCGACTCCGTTCTCAACGCCTATCATGGCCTCTTTGATACCCTGCTTCAACGTTTGGAAGAAGCGGCGCTCTACAGTCAGGCGCTCGACATGAGCCAGATCTTGTACAACGCCGCGTCCGAACAGTGGAACACAGCCACCGATCCTACTGTGAAAGAAGAGGCTCGCCTAAACATGGCCTACTTCTCAGTGGCAAATTCCCTGCTCCAAGACGCGCTGGCGGCTCCGGAGGTCGTGAGGGATGAGGTCGAAACCGAATTGACGCTAATAGAGAACGCGGAGGGTCTGAGCGAATCTCCCATTCTCAGCTATTCTGAGGACTATAGCCAGTACAAGCCACGCGGCCACTATACCCGCAGCGAGACACTCCAACGCTATTTTAAGGCCCTGATGTGGTACGGCCATACAGGATTCTTCATCAACCCTCGAGACCCCGATGTCTCTGAGGATGAGGCTGAGAGTCTCACGCGCCGCGCCATGCTTATATCGTCGTCGCTGACGGGTGAGGCCAGAGATGCATGGTCGGCCATCTACGAACCCACAAGTTTCCTCGTGGGACGAGCGGACGACCTCACCGTGGACGACATGGAGATGGTTCTTACCGAAGTGTTCGGAACCGCCCAGCCCGAACCCGATGCCTTGGCCGACAAGGGCAAGATCGAAACCGTGCGGGACAAACTGAACGAACTCCCCTCTCCCAAGATACTAACCGCAGCGGTGCGGCTCTCCGGCGATACCGAAGGCCGGGAGGAGAATGAACGCGGCTTCCGCGTTATGGGGCAGCGCTATATTCCCGACTCCTATGCCTTCCAGCAACTGGTGTGGGCCTACGTCGGCGAAGAGAGTCCACCCGAAGCCAAGCGCGATCTGCCCATGGGCCTCGACATAATGACGGTGTTGGGTTCTGATCAAGCCTACGAAATCGCAGCACAAGACTTTGACCAAGATAGATACAAAAACTGGCAAACTCAGATCGAGAAGGTCCATCAAGAGTTCGCTGCTCACGACTCCGACCTGTGGCCCGCCAACCTGTACACAGGCTGGTTGGAATCGCTACAGCAGGTGATGGCATTTCCGGCAGACGGTGCTCCGGATTTCATGAAGTCCCGGGTCTGGGCACGAAAGAGCCTCAACGCGGCGCTGGGAAGCTGGACCGAGCTCCGTCATGACACCATTCTCTACGCCAAGCAGTCGGTGACAGCCGAGGGAGCCGGCGGCGAGGAACCATTGTCGCCCGGATACGTGGAGCCATATCCCGCCTTCTATGCCAAGATCGGGGAGTTGGCCACGACGCTCCGCGAAGGCCTGTTGGAGTATGACTTGATCGACTCCGAGGCAGCAAACAAGCTGGAGATGATGATCTGGCTAACCAGCACGCTGGGATCAGTTGCCGAAAAAGAGTTGGCCGGCGAAGAACTGACCGTCGAAGAAACCACCACGATCGCGGAGTACGGACACTACCTCGAAATGTTGGAGCAGTTCGATGACGAAGAGGAGGGCCGGACTCTATCACCGGCCGCCGAAAAGAGCCCACTAGTAGCCGACGTCCACACTAGCTACAACTCAGAGCTGGCGCTTGAAGAGGCTACCGGATACCCACTGACGCTCTATGCCGCCATCGAGCTTGACGGGGAGCTGCAGCTCTTCGTCGGAGCATCGTACTCGTATTACGAATTCACCGTTTCACTGGATGACCGGATGACCGACGAGGAGTGGATCGCGGCGCTAGATTCCGGCCAGGCACCATCACGCCCGGCTTGGACCAACGAATGGATTACTACGGGGGAGTGACCGGCAAAGAGCGGCCGGGACTCCACCGTAGTTAATTGGCCTCAAGAGTGATCGGCATCAAGAGCACTTCGAGTAGCCACAGGCGCGGCAAACCATACAGCCACCCTCGTACTCGATAGCCCCCCCACAGTCGGGGCACGCTCCCTGCGCGAACGCGATAGGCATCTCTAGCTGTCCGACAGCCTTTTCACCATCGGCACTATCTAGGTAATACTTATCGGCCAAAGCCTTGCCGATAGCGTCAGGGCAAGACAGTATCTGCTTGGGCCCAAAACCAAGCGGCACGTGGCATCTGATGCCCCGGAGTTGCTTGACGATCTTGTCTGGGGGTACTCCATAGCGGAAAGCCAACGAGATCAAACGCCCGATGGCTTCAGTGGACGCAGAGGCACATCCACCCGCCTTACCCATATTGGCAAAGACCTCGCGGGGACCGAAGTCATCCTCGTTGACAGTAACGTAGAGGCTACCGCAGCCGGTTACCTTCTCCCTGGTCTCCCCGCGCAAGACGGGGGAACGGCTGGGCCGCACCGGCGCAATCGAAGCACTTTGGGAACCGATCTCCAGCTGCACAGGCGCTTCACCATTACCGCCCTTCCGCTTGACTTCGCCGATATTGAGCACCTGTTCCTGCCGGGAACCATCGCGGTAGATGGTGACTCCCTTAACTCCCAACTCGTACGCGAGCAGGTAGACACGTTCAACGTCTTCGGGCCGGGCCTGGTTGGCGAAGTTGACCGTCTTAGATACCGCATTGTCGACGTGGTCCTGGAAGGCGGCTTGCATACGGATATGCCACTCCGGAGAAACGTCATGGGCCGTCACAAATATGCGTTTGAGATCTTCGGGGACATCCATCTCATGAAGACCACCCACCGCAGCGATGGCCTTCATGAGATCCTCAGAGTACAGACCACGTTCCTTGAGTATCCGTTCCAACGCGGG
>CAZOJR010000013.1:0-8468 GCA_964580165.1 uncultured Gaiellales bacterium | reverse complement strand
CGGATATAAGCAAGCGCAAAGACCGGCTCCACGCCGCTTGAGCATCCGGCAATAATAGAGATGGTTCCGGTGGGCGCAATAGTGGTTAGAGTGGCATTGCGAACCCGCTGGCCCCTTTTCTGCCAGATACTCTGCTCCCAATTGGGAAACACACCTCGGTCGAGAGCAAGCTCTGCAGAAGCTCCAATGGCCTCTTCTTCAATGAAGCCCATGAGCTCATGCGCCAGATTGATAGCTTCGTCAGAATCGTAAGAAATACCCAACTCCACAAGAAGATCCGCCCAACCCATGACCCCCAAGCCGATCTTGCGATTGGCGCGGGTCATATCTCCTATGGAGGCCAGGGGATAGCGGTTCATATCGATGACGTTGTCGAGAAAGTGCACGGCAGTCCGAGTCACACGGCGCAGCCGTTCCCAATCCACGGCGCCATCTTTCACCATGATGGCCAGATTGATCGAACCAAGGTTGCAGCTCTCGTAGGGTAGGAGAGGTTGCTCCCCGCAAGGATTCGTCGATTCGATCTCCCCCAGGGCAGGTGTCGGATTATCCCGATTGAGCCTGTCGAGAAAGACAATGCCCGGCTCGCCATTCTTCCACGCCAGATGAACGATCAGATCGAAGACTTCACGGGCATTCAGTTTCCCCACCTCTGCATGATCCCGAGGGTTTCGCAGTGCGTAATCGCCGCCGGTGAGCGCGGCTCCCATGAACTCCTCTGTCACACCCACGGAGATGTTGAAATTGTTGAGGATGTGTTCGTCCTCTTTGGCACGGATGAACTCGATGATGTCAGGATGGTCCACCCGCAGGATACCCATGTTGGCACCCCGGCGCGTACCGCCCTGCTTGATCGTTTCGGTGGCCATATCGAACACGCGCATGAAAGATACGGGTCCGCTGGCGACTCCCATGGTGGAACGCACGAGATCATTCTTGGGCCGGAGCCGGCTAAAGCTGAATCCGGTGCCGCCACCAGACTGATGAACTAAGGCGGCATCCCGGATGGCACCAAAGATCGACTCCATACTGTCATCGACCGGCAGAACAAAGCAGGCGGAAAGCTGCTGCAGTTCCCGTCCGGCGTTCATAAGCGTGGGTGTATTAGGCAGAAACTCCAGGCCGGCCATTACCGCGAAAAACTCCGCAATGGTGGCATCCAACGACTCCGCTGGGTGGTAGAGGTGATCGGCTTCAGCAATGTTCTCCGCTACTCGCGCAAACATGTCGGCCGGAGCCTCGAGAGGTTTTCCGTCGGCTGTCCGTTTGAGATACCGTCTTTCGAGGACCTTCTTGGCGCTCGGAGAGAGCCTCTCCTCCAATTCGGCCGACAAGGCCCGTATCTCAGCCACGGTCATCTGATCCCCTCTTTCGCAAGCTGCTCTAGTTCCCTCTTGAACTCTTCGACGCTCTCAAACTGCCGGTAGACGGATGCGAAACGAACATACGCCACCAAATCAACCTGCTGCAAACGCTCGAGAGCCATCTTACCGATCCGTTCGGACGAGACTTCATATGCCGCCTCTTCCCTCAGTTCGCGTTCGATGTCACCCACCACTCCCTGCAAACGTTCGGCAGGCACGCGCCGCTTGGTACAAGCCTGCATCAGGCCTCTCAGCAGTTTTTCGGGATGAAAAAGCTCAGTGTTACCGTCTCGTTTGAGCACGGTAATTGGAATCTCTTCGATCTTCTCGTACGTGGTGAAACGCTGCCCGCATGCCGTGCACTCCCGCCGTCTGCGGATAGCTTCCTTGCCCTCCGTTTCACGGGAGTCAACCACTCTGTTATCGGGGAAGCCGCAGTACGGACAGTTCATGGAATCACTCTCCCCCAGACATGAGGCCGCTCAACCATTACCAGGAGCGTACACGTATCCACTTCGATCTGACGGGCTCTCGCGTGCGCCGTACTCTGTCTTGATGACCCGCGCCCTCGACACACACCATATATTGTGTGCACGGGATGCTAGCACCCTATATATCGGACGTCAACGCCAGAAAGCGCGCTCTTTGCGCAGATTTTTCGCGGCCACCGATATCACTTTCGTACGCCCTGAACAGTGCCAATCAATAGTTGCTACCTCTCAGGCGGCTAACGAACCTGGGCTGGGCCCGCTACGCGAATCCGGAGGACAGGCTGGACTCACCACAAGGCTCCGGGGATAATCTTGATGTGGACGAACTCCTTCTTGTCATAGAGGATGATCCTTCGCTTCGCGAAGTGATCCGGCTCGGCCTAGAAGGCGAGGGCTTCCAAGTGACCACGGCCGGAGACGGACCCTCCGCTCTTATGGCGTTTGCTTCCCAACGACCCGATCTGGTATTACTCGACGTGATGCTGCCGGGTTTGGACGGCTTTTCCGTGTGCCGTGAATTACGAAGGGTCTCACTTGTGCCCATCATCATGCTGACAGCACGGGCTTCGACGGCGGATGTGGTAGAAGGCCTAGAGTCTGGTGCCGACGATTATGTAACCAAGCCCTTCGAGTTTCCGGAGCTAACCGCTCGGGTGCGATCAGTTTTACGCCGTGCTTCGATACGAGGAGCCGGCGTTGCCGAGACCGATATATTCACAGGCACCGAGGCAGTAGTTGGGCACGCGGCCATAGATACTGTCAGCGCCGGGACACCGACGTCTCCTGCGCCACCTTCGCTCATTCTGGGGTCCCTCACAATCGATCCCGCAGCATATGCGGTACACCGTGGTGCCGAAGAGATCCCTCTCACGGTGACTGAGTTTCGTCTTCTGTACGAACTGGCGCGTCATGCGGGACAGGTCCTCACACGTGATCAGCTCTTGGAGCTTGTATGGGGTTACTCGTATCTAGGAGACAGCCGTCTTGTCGACGTACACGTACAACGGCTACGGGCAAAGATTGAAGACGACCCCGCCCGCCCCACTCTTATTCTGACCGTCCGTGGGGTGGGATACCGAGCCGACCGCCGTGATACACGATAACTATCAGAGCCCACCGGACGCGAAGGCGGTAGCAAGCCCCCCAAGCCGGCACCTGTCCCAGCCCCGCCACTCTCTGTTGCGCCGCGTTGCCCTCATCTTCGTCCTGGCCGTGATTGTCACCGCCCTGGCGCTCAGCCTTTCAGCGTACTTCATCACAAAGACTGCGCAGGAGGACGAGGCATTGGAGAAGGCCCTCTCTCAGTCCAGCTTCAACCTCTTTCTGGCCGATTCTATGCTTCCCGCGGAACCGCTGGCCACCGATTACGACCAACTGATTGACGCCTTCAAAATTAGGGGCGACTTTGCCACCCTCATACATGCCGGAAACCAGACCTATGTTTCGGGACCGGACGTTACCTCTGCCCTGATCACGCCAGAGTTAGCAACAAAGGTCGCCGAAGGCCACATCGGATACCAAACCATATCGGTGGCAAACGAACCCAACTTGGTCGTAGGTGGCCAGGTGAGATCGGGAGAACTGGCCATCTACTTCTTCTACCCCCAGGGCCAGCGCCTGGCAGAACTGGCGAGACTGCGAAACATCCTTGCCACCGCTGGAGTGATACTGGCGGTGCTGGGAGCCATTGCCGGATACCTGCTGGCTCACGGTCTGGTGAAACCCATACGACAGGCGAGTAAAGCAGCTGCACAGATGTCTCACGGCGACCTGGATATCCGCCTGCCGGTGGGGTTGGACGAGTTCGGGGTTTTAGCTTCGTCATTCAACCGGATGGCCGTTAACCTTCGGGCTAAGATGCACGACCTCGAAGCCGGACAAGCTCGGGAACGCCGTTTCGTCGCCGATGTGGCTCACGAACTCCGTACCCCCGTCTCCGCTCTGGTCGGAGAGGCCTCTCTCCTCAAGACCAGGCTGGAAACCAACCCGGTCGAGGTGTCGCCTGAGGTCGGCCATTTGGTCAACATGGTAAACCGCGACATCACTCGGTTGCGTCAATTGGTAGACGACCTGCTCGAGATTAGCCGTCTGGAGGCGCAAGCAGCAGACACGGTGATGGAGCCGGTAGAGATTGGCTCGTTCATCTCACAACTGGTCCGGGTCCATGAGTGGTCGGAGACCGTAGGAGTGGTAGCGCCGGAAGAACCCCTTGTTGTACAGGCCGACCGGCGCCGTCTGGAACGTATCATTGTCAATCTAGTTGAAAATGCCATCCAGCACGGGGCCATGCCGGTAGTCATCGAAACGTGGGCCGGCCCGTCCATGGCGAAAGATGCCTCAGATTCAGACCGGCTTGCCCAAGTCGCCGTGATTGACAACGGCCCTGGAATCTCAAGCGAGCACTTGCTCCACGTGTTCGAGCGTTTCTATAAAGCCGACCCGAGTCGTTCTTCGAGTAGAGGAAGCGGCCTGGGACTTGCCATCGCTCGAGAGAACGCCCGCCTGCTTGGAGGAGACATCACTGCGACAAATTTACCGGACGGGGGCGCTCGCTTCCTACTCGTCCTCCCGCTGTCCAATCTGTAACACGATCGTTACCTGATCGCCGCAGGCCTGTTAACTCCGAGGTCAAACATGAACTCAGCGGGGTTCACTTCAAAAGGAGGGTCACCAATGAGAACTTCACTGGGAAATATACCCAGGCGAGTCTACGTCACCAGCTTTTTGGTTCTGATCGTGGCCGCGATTGTGATCGTGGCAGCCGGCTGTGGGGCCGGCGACGTCGGTGACGGAGGCACGGTGAGCACAACGACGTCATCCGAATCGACAACGAGCACTACCGAGCCATCCGAACAGACGACCACTACCGGTTCTACGGAGCCAGCGACCACCAGCACCACAGTCTCTCAGGACACCACGACAATAAAAGTCTACTTCTCACGGGACGAGAAGATCTGCGCGGCTTCACGGATTATCGCCAAGACGCAGGAGGTAGGCGCTGCGGCAATGAAGGCGCTGCTCGAGGGCCCCACCGACGTGGAGGAGCAGGGCGGTATGGTCAGCACTATCCCTCAGGGCACAACGTTCCTGGGACTTAACATCAAGGATGGAGTTGCAACGGTCGATCTCTCAAAAGAGTACTCGTCGGGCGGAGGCAGTCTGTCTATGATGATGCGCCTAGCCGAAGTAGTCTTTACCCTCACTCAATTCTCGACAGTGAGCGGCGTTACCTTCAAACTCGACGGCGAGCCCATCGACGTGCTCGGGGGAGAGGGGATCATCATCGACCATCCCATGAATCGTGAGGACTATGAAGACCTGTCGCCGGCCATATTGGTGGAATCGCCGACTCTTGGCAACAAGGTATCGAGTCCTCTGCGTATTACCGGCACTGCAAATGTCTTTGAGGCCGTCTTCCGAGCCAACATCGTGGATTGGGATGGCCTCATCATCGCCGACGAGGTCATTACCGCCACCTCGGGTACCGGTACACGCGGCACATTCGACGTCACCATGCCCTTTGAGATTACAAAAGCTGGTTCTGGCGCAGTTATCGTGTTCGCGGAATCGCCAGAAGATGGATCGCAAATTAACGTGGTCGAGATACCCATCGAACTCGAATGACCCACAGTTTCAGTTTGGTAGGAGCCGCCCCGCGCCGGCCGGCGCGGGGCGGCTCCGCATTACGTGCGTCTGTGACGCCGGTTCGACAAGGCTAGATTAGCTCTCTGATAGCTCTGAAATGCCAACGTGGCCTGTAGACGATTTGCAACTCCCAGTTTGCGAAAAATATGATTGGTGTGTGTCTTCACGGTCTTTTCGGAGATGTACAGTTTGGCCCCGATGACTTTGTTGGGCATCCCCAAGCCAACCATCGTGAGCACCTCACGCTCCCGTTCTGTGAGAGATTCAATACGAGCCTCGACCGCCGGAATGCCTTGGCCAGCCGGTGTTCGAGCAACTGTCTTCACGCCCAAGGCCCGTCGACGCGGCCCACCTAGCGGCACATCGGTCGGATAGATACTGCCTTCGGCCAATTCAAGGAAGTAAGCGCGAAAACTCGCCGGCAGAAGCGGCATAATCTTCCCTCGTACGAAAGATCCGTTCCCGAAACGATCGCATAGAGCGAGAATGGGCACCGCGATCTTGGCTTCTTGACTGAAGAAGTGAATATGATCGTGTTCGTCGGCTATACGAACAGCCTCGCAAAGAGATCTCGCAGCCTCACGCTCACGGCCAACACAGGCATGGAGCCATCCCAGGTAGAAGAGAGCCGGAGCCAGAGAGCTATTGAGCCCCCAGCGGCGACCGACTTGCACCGTCTCCTCAAGGGCAGCTTGTGCTTCCTCCCCTTGGCCGAGAACAACCAGGTCCATACCGATTGCGACCAGTGCCTGCGTTTTCTCAGATGTGGCAAGCCGGTTATTTTCAATGAGGTCGAACGCGATCCGGTGATGCTCGAGAGCCCGGCGAGGGTTGCTGTTGCGTCTGCACAGATCACCAAGCATGCTCTCAGCCCAGTAGCTCTCCTCGGTATCGCCGGCTTTTGCAGCCAAAGCCTGGGCCTCCCTGATCTTGGCGATTGCGTGCCGGTAATCCCACCTGCCCAAAGCCACCATGGCCTGGTTCAGAAGAATTGGTATCTCGACCAAGGAATAGCCGCGCGTACGAGACAGCCTGCAGCACTCATCAACAAGCCGTCCGGCTCGATCATAGTCGCCGGTCAGACCCGCAAGGATGGCCGCTCCGTTGAGGGCTAGAGTTCGCCCCAGACTACCCTGATCGTTACCATTCTCAATAGCCTTGTCCGCCCAAAGTTTTGCCAGGCGATAGTTTCCCAGCGAGTAGAAGAGTCGGGAGCGATGAAAATGAATGCGTTGGGAGAGAGCTTCTCTCGAGCCGCTCGGAGTAAGAGCGAGGGCCTTTTCCCAGTTCTCCACGGCCTCATCCCACCGGCAGAGACCCACCAGGACACCACCCTCCACCACCAGTACCTCCACCTTCTCTCGCGGTGATGTCGCCAGCGACCGGCAGCGCTTCATGACAGCCAGGCTCTCTTCCCACAATCCCCGGTTGAAAAGACAGAACGCGGAGCCGAGGAGAACGGGCAGCAGACCCTCGTTGTCCCCACGCCCTGCAAGTACGCGGGCAGCCCGCTCATAGTGCGCACCGGCGCGAGCGTAGTCAGTTTGCTCCTGGAGGATCCGGGCCTTTGCCACGATCAACCACGGATCGGCTTCACTGTCCTCATGGACGTTATCGGGTATGAAGAGCAGCCAATCGTTCCGTGTCAGACCCGTCGCCATACCAAAAGACGTCACGAACAACGAGCGCAAAAGCCTAGCAGCATCATTGAAACGGCCGGACCGCAGATAGATCGAGACGGCTCGGTGATGCTCGCCTATGTTCTCCAGATGCTCCGCTGTGCGGCCGATCAACCCGTCCGTGTCTTTGCCATTCCAAGCCTCGCGCCGTGCAAAAGCCCGTACCAGCGGATGGACCGTGTAGCTGCGGCGCCCTGCGCGCGCAACCAGGTATCCGCGAGAAACGAGTTCTTCGAGAATGACCTCAGCTTGAACGGATGGTCCGGAGAAGAAAGCCTCATCTCGCGGAAACATGACTCTTGGAAGGAGACCGGCGGTCAACATCGTCTGAGCAGCTGGCTCGTCTAGCCCGGAGAGTATCCCCTGTTCCAGGTAGTCACGCAGATCGTGACCCCGGGCGATCACCCTTTGAATATCCTCATGGGAAATACCCGCACGACCGGATAGTAGACGTTGCCCAAGCAACACCAGTGCAGCCGGCCATCCCTGCGTGTGGTGCCACAACGCACGAGCTTCCGATGGCTGCAATTCCACGCCCCAGTTATGTAGCGCCCATGCGGTCACCTCACGCGGGGTCAGCCGCAGATCCCGAGCGCCCAACTGCACAAACCGCCCTCCGAGACTCACAACATCCAACTTCAGAGGTATAGGACGCCGAGAGGAGATGAGCACGGTCCAAGCAGGGGGCAGCGCGCGAACCACCAGTTCCAGTGCGCTCACTACCTGTGACGATGACGCGGCCAGATGGAAATCATCGATGGCGATCAAGGTTGGCCGGCCGGCCTTCTGTGCCATGAAGTCGATCACCTTGGTGGTGAAATCAAACACGGCTTGATCAATGCCACCCGGCGCGGACCAATCCAGAGCTTGAGCGTCCGGTAGCGCTATCGGTTCCATCCCCAATCCGGCCATCAGATACGCCATGAAGTGGAGCGGATTGGCATCACCCTCATCCACAGAGTAGTACACGGCGTTTCCATCAATCGAAGATAGCCGGTCGACAATCAACGCCGTCTTACCGTAGCCGGGTCCAGCACAAAGACAGACCAAGCCGCCACCTCGAACCGGTTCCATGAGGGCGGCAAGCCGCGAACGGCTCAGAACAAAACCCATGTGCGGCAGGCTGAGTTTGGCCGCCACTATCCTGGCGCGCGGTTCCGAGACGTCCGATGATTCCATCGCTAGAGCCCTCTGTAGGTGTCGATCGAGGACCAAATCGGCGGACACATCATCCCCCGAAGAACACATCGTATCAACGAAAGTCAGGGTGTCAACGGTGCTCATAGACC
>CAZOJR010000012.1:0-17860 GCA_964580165.1 uncultured Gaiellales bacterium | reverse complement strand
GTAGAAGCCATGCGACCTCAACAGCGCAATATGGAAGCGTAGTTGATCCGGCGTAAGGTAGCTCTCTCCGGTGCCGACGAGATGGTACATCAACACCGGGATGCGGCCGAGTTCGTTGGCGCCGATCTCCTTTGCGCGGGCGACGGTAACGGCGCCGTCCGGTACAGTTCCACCGGTGACAGTGCCCCCGGTGACAGCATCGTTCGGGCTCACATTGCCAGCCGGATCAGGTGTTGTGTCGCTCGCGAGCAACAGGCCGGCCATGGACGAGGAGGTGAAGGTGGCCTCATCACCATCTTCGTCGCCACCCGTGCAAGCAATGGGCACGCCGATGGCAGCCGCGACGACGGCAACAAAGATCAGAAGCGCGGCCATCCGTCTCAGGAAGAAGGGGCTGCGGCCTGTATTAGGTCGCTGTTGCGCCTTCTGTTGGGGCTGGGACTGTAGGTTCTCCATCACCGCGCTTCTCGCGTAGTCAGTCAGCAGACGGGTAAGAGGCTACAGGACGTGGACCGGGAGAACAACGACCGGGAGAATAACGACCGGGAATGCAGCGAGCGAGCAGAACTTGAGCTGACCGGTGGTACCAACCCTCTATCGCGTAGGCGAGTACTACGATGAGACGTAGCGACGGCAACCGCTTGACGGTATGATGCCGGTTATCGAGATGGAAACCACTTTCTCCGAAAAATACGGCCCATGGGCTCTGGTCACCGGTGCTACTCGGGGGCTGGGGGCAGAATTCGCCCGGCAATGTGCCGAGCGGGGGCTTAGCGTAGTTCTGGTGGCCACGAATGCGGACCTGCTGAGATCCCGAGCCGATGAACTGGAGCGGGATTACGGCATAGAGACCCGGACGGTTGCGATCGATCTCGGTCGTGAAGACATCCTGCAGCAACTGACCCCCATCACGGACTCCCTAGAGGTGGGGCTGCTGGTGAACAACGCCGGGGTTTCCAGGGTCCTGCCCTTTCTACACCACAACCTCGACCAGCTCTTACGCCAGCTACATGTCAATGCCCGTGCCGGGCTGATACTCGCGCACCACTTTGGAAAGAAGATGGCAGAGCATAAGAGAGGCGGGATCATCTTTCTTTCCTCCGGCTCCGCTCTGCACGGAACCGCTTACTGTGCCAACTATGCCGGCACCAAAGCCTACAATCTGATAGTCGCTGAGACTCTGTGGTACGAGTTGAAGCGACACGGGGTGGACGTACTTGGCTTCATGGCGGGGTCAACCAAGACACCCGGCTGGGATGCCAATAAGCCCAGACCCAACCGGCTAGTGAAGGTAATGGATACTGAGACAGCGGTGGCAAAAGCCTTCGCCGCACTTGGTAAGCGGCCGAGTATCATCGCGGGGAGAAGTAACCGTTTGGGGTACTTCATTATGAATACTATGATGTCTCGCGCGAACGCCATCCGCATGCTGGGCAGATCCATGGATAGGATGTTCGGCCCGTTCAGCGACACCGATTGAGTCACTGCAAATGTCACATGGAGGTTGCTGTCAATGTCAGTTTTCGACCCTGAGGTAGTCCACCAGTGTTCCCTGGAATGCCTGGGGTTGCCTAAGCCGCAGATGTTCGACGCTTTCGGGCAGTCACTGGCCAAGCACTACCCCGAGATACTGGATTTCAAGCAACCCTGGATATACAGCATCGCCGGCGGGGCGATGATACAGATTAAGCTCTACTACGCCTCCATAACCGAGTACATCATGATATGGGGCACGCCGATAGGATCAGAAGGGCATTCCGGGCGCCATTTCACCGGCTTTTGGGACACGGTGATCGACGGCGAGATGTGGTACTGCGGCGAGGGGGAGTTTGAGAAGAAGGTTTATAGACCCGGCGACCGCGTCTACGTGGGCCCCGGCCAAGCGCGCGCCATGAACTTCACCGACGGCGTGTGGGCGGTGGAATACGCCAGGGGCTTCATTCCGGCGAGCGTGCCTTTTGGCATCGCCGAGGAGATATTCATTTGCTGGGATCTTTTGACGGCAACTCAAACGCTAAGCCTCTATACCGACCTCGTGGCGCAGTCATTGGGACAGAAATATACCGGCGTGAAGCCGGTCACCGATTCCGTAAGCCGCTTGGCCCATAGAGTCACCAGAGCGCTGACTCCCTCGCCAGAGGTAACCGGGATACCCCGGAAAAACATCCGCTGGTTCCAGAGAAATACCTGAGGGAATCCAAAGATGAGCGAAGGCCGGCCGCGGTCCGCTTGGTTGACCGGCTTTGGGCCTTGTGTTACAAGTTGTCATAGGCACGGGTGACTCGGAGAGAGCTACAAGGGAAAACGGTGCGAATCCGTTGCGGTCCCGCCGCTGTGACCGGGGACGAAAGTCGCTTAAGCCACTGTCTCGTTAAGATGGGAAGGCGCGACCGGTAGGCTGATCCGGAAGCCAGAAGACCTACCCGAGCAGGCTAGATAAACGCTGCCCTCGTGGATTGGGGTAGTCAGGATGTTTTCATGGGCAAAATACGGCGCCCTTGAGTGCATTGCGCTCAGGGGCGCTTTTCTATTGTGTAAATCGAGGAGTGAGAGACTACATTGAAACCACAAGAGCACCGTCAAACGAAGGCACCGCCAGAACGTACTTCACCGCCGGAACGTAGCGGTCGGCAGAGCGAGAACGAGCCTGGGCAAGCCGTATCTCGCCGGAAGAATCCCTACACCATCGGCGAAGAGATGTTCAACAGCGTGAGCCATGGAATCGGCGTAGGCTTGAGCGTAGCCGCAAGCATAATGCTCATCGTACTTGCGGCCCGCACCGATGACGGCTGGAAGCTTACCAGCGCCGCGATTTATTCAACCACTCTTATCTTGGAGTTTGCCGCTTCCACTCTGTATCACGCTCTCCTTGGACCGAGAGCAAAACGCGTGTTTAAGATCCTCGATCACGCCGGGATCTACCTGCTCATTGCCGGCACCTACACACCCTTTATGCTGGTGACACTGCGCAGCTCTAAGTACGTGTGGATGCTCGCGTTGGTATGGGCTTTGGCTGCAGCCGGCATCGTCTCCGAGGCGTTCTGGGCCTCACGTCCGCGATGGATCTCCGTAGTTATCTATCTGGTCATGGGTTGGCTCGTAATCGGAGTGATTGGGCCACTTAAGGCACATATTGATCGGGCCGGCATGTGGCTGTTGGCGCTCGGAGGGATCGTCTACAGTCTGGGATGCATTTTTTACCTGATCAAGCGAGTCCGATACATGCATGCCGTTTGGCACTTCTTCGTTCTCGGTGGTGCCGCCTGCCATGCAACGGCGATTGCATGGTTTGTGATCTAGGGAGCGCGGAAAGTTGGGAGCTGAGACAACAACCGGTTACACTATCCTCCATCAAAGCGATGGAGTGTGAATGAAACTAAGCAATGCTGTGCTGGGGGACGTTCCCATGCTTGTGGCCACCGGCGCCATTGACCACAACACCTGTGGTGTCTTGCAGGCTGGGCTGGACAGGCTATTCGAAGCACGCTATAACGTCATCTTCTTGGATTTCAGCAACATCACTTACATCGATAGCGGCGGCCTTTCGGTTCTTCGTGCCGGAGTGCAGGTCCTGGGCCAGAGAGGATGGCTCGGATTGATCGGGCTAGACAGCAACGTCAGTCATCTCCTGGAAACCGACGGGCTCCTTGCGCATCCGAGAATCCGCGTCTTTGCGAACAGACAGGCGGCTCTCATTGCCACGGGTGAACGGGGCAGCACCGGCTAGTTCGTGCTGTTTCAAAGACCCGGTGCATGCTGCTCTAAAGACTCGGCACATATGACACAACCTGAGCTTGCCTCCATGCGGAGATAGCGACAAACTGCTCCTCACCCCTTCTATAATACTTGTGCAAGTATTATACTTATTTAAGTATAACGTCCGACTTTCGACGACACCGAACGTAGACAAGAGAGTAGGAGATAGGCACGAATGAGATGGAACGCCGGTTTACGAACATTAGCTACAGGTACTGTGCTGCTAATACTGCTGGTGGTTGCAGCGGCCTGCGGTAATGCCGCAGAAGTAACCAGTACAGCACCGCCCACCGGCGCTTCCACAGTAACCTCAACGGCGGAGCCAACCACCGAAGCAAGCGCCACATCAACCACATCCAGCGCTGTCACATCGGGGGAACCGCAAGAACTAACGGTATCGGCGGCCGCGGGGCTCAAAGCGGCTTTCACCAAGATAGGCGAGCTGTTCGATCAGAAGAGTAATGCGAAGACGACTTTTAACTTCGCCGCCGCCGGAGTCCTGCAAAGTCAGATCGAAGGTGGCGCTTCGGTTGACGTATTTGCTTCGGCCGATCCTAAGAACATGAACGCTCTTGTTGACGAGGGTTTGGCCGATGCTTCCTCGGTAAAGACAATCGCGGGTAACGAGATCGTGTTAATAGTTCCTGCCAACTCGACGTTGGGCATCGCTAGTTTCGAAGATCTCGCAAACCCCGATGTAAAGAAGGTGGCAACCGGCAACCCCGATAGTACACCGCTCGGAGTCGCCACTCTGAAGATCCTCCCGGCACTCGATATAGAAGCGTCTGTAAAACCCAAGATCATCTACTCCGAAACCGTTAGCCAGACTCTGGAATATGTTGCGCAGGGGGAAGTTGACGCCGGCATCGTGTGGTCGTCTGAAGCCCAGACCGGTGGCACCAAGGTCAAGGTTGTAGCGATCGCCGATCATAGCTGGTACGGCGAGGCCAAATTCGTGATCGGCACGATTACCAATAGCAAGAACAAGGAGGTAGGGCAGACCTTCATCGACTTTGTTGTGGGCTCGGACGGTCAAGCGATCCTCCAAAGCTACGGCTTTCTAGAACCACCGGCCGACTAACGGGACGCAGTGACCTAAACACCGTTCCGTAAAATGGGGCCTTCAGCCTGAAGGCCCCATTGATTGTGGGATAACGCCCTGCCGTAAGAGACGCGGCGGGCAGCATTGTCAATGATAGAATGGGGCCGGCATGACAAAGTCAGTCAGTCCCCTTCTGAACAACGTCGCCATCATCGCAGGCTTCGGGGCGCTGGTTGGGGCCGCGTGGGCCGGCTTCCCGGCACTGGTGGTGCTTCTCGGATTGGCGTTATCCGCGGCTCTCGTGACCAAGCTGTGGAGTCATCTTTGCCTGAAGGGAGTGACCGGCGAGCGTCGGTTGAGCGAGAGCCGGGTGTTTCCTGGTGAAGACGTGGTACTGACCCTACGAGTGGTCAACCGCAAGATACTTCCCCTCCCTTGGATCGAGATCCGCGATGAGATGCCCGCCTTGCTCGCTGCTCCCGAAACCACACCGGCCGATCTGTTCAGCAACCCCGCCGAAACGAGCTGGCACCCATTGGCTGAAGCGATCGAAACCGGGCAAGACCCTCCAGCGGAGCAGCCGGGCTTCGTGACTCTGTCTCAATTGACTCCTCTCGCGTGGTATTCAGCCGCTACCTTCACTCACCGGTTGAACTCCTCCGCCCGGGGCTACTATCCCCTAGGTCCTCTTTCCGTGACATCCGGAGACATCTTCGGGCTTCATCCCCGCTGTCGCGTACAACCTGATATCGATCATCTCATCGTGTACCCGCGCACGTACCCACTCGCGGCGCTCGGCATTCCCTCGATTTCTCACCTGGGCGACGCCAAGTCGCAACTGCGGGTGTTCGATGATCCGTCGCGCCTCACGGGAGTGCGGGAATACACGCCCGGCGACAGCCTGCGCCGCATTCACTGGAAGGCCAGCGCGCGCAACCGGGGGTTACAGGTGAAGCTCTTCGAATTCACCACCGACCTCAAGGTAGCCGTGTTCTTGGCCGTTGACAGTTTTGCAGAGTTACCCCGGGACGATCTCGAATTCGGCATCAGCACAGCCGCTTCCATAGCCCGGCACCTCTTGGAGAGAAACGTGCAGACCGGGCTATTTGCCAACACCAAACTGGCCGACACCGGCTACCCGGCATGTATCGCGGCAAGCGGCGGCGCCACTCACCTTGCACACATTCTGGAGGCACTTGCCAAGACCACCCCAGATGCGAATGGGTCCTTCGTCGATTTCTTCGACCTAGAGCGCGGTAAGCTGGGGTTCGGCGGCACCCTGATCTTCGTAGTGGGTACGGTGTCGCCGGTGATCGAACTGTTGCTGTCTGATCTCGTGATGGCAAGAAGACGCGTACTGGGATTCCATATCGGCACGCACAGCCAGGAGCGCTGCTACGCACCCGGCGTGCAGTGGCACCAGGTGTACCGGCCCGACGCCCCCGGACACAGGACACTCTGATGCGGGGGCAGACCGCGATCGCGACTGCCGTTGTAGCAGGGCTGGAATTCGCCTGGCTCTGCACGTTGCTGTACACCGCGAGTGAAGGGCTGCGGGTCGCCGTCTCCGCACCCTTGCTCTTCGTGATCTACGCCGCCTCATTCGCAGTAGCGCTTGGATTGCACGCAACGCGTCTCTCATCTCGTATCGCCGCGGTGATTTCATGGCTTGCCTGGCCGCTTGTGACCCTCTTCCTGCTCATGGTCCTGCTCTATCCCGATGCGGGTCCCACGGGTGGTTCTTGGAGAGCAGTGGTACTCCAAGCTTTCAACGGAATTGCTCATGAACCCGAGGCGGCGGTTTTCATCGTTCCGGCTGCCGCGATTCTCTGGTGGTTTGGAAGCCGCCTAGCGACCAGCCGCATAACCTACGAGACTGTCCTGACCGAGTTTCAATTCGGCCTCATGGTATTGGCGGGCTCGCTCTTTGCCGGCTATATGGCCGGGATCGACCAACCGGCCGCCATCCCTACCGCCATCGTCTTCGTGGGTCTGGGGCTCATGGGAGCCGCCGCCACTCGAACGGATGACACAAACGGCTCCCTGTTTTTACAGCGAGGAGGCACTTGGTGGAGAATGCTCCTTATCAGTGTCGGCCTCGTGCTTGCGTTGGGAGTTCTCGCCGGTGTTCTCTTCACGCCGGAGTTGATGCAGCTCGTCGCCCGAGGCTTCCACGCCGTGTGGAATCTCATCGAACGACTGCTCGGCGCCATAGCCGGCCTCTTCTCATCCTCCGGTTCTGAGACGCAACCTCCCCCCACCACAGAGATCACGCTTTCACAAGATGAAGGGGGAGGTTTTTCCTTTGAGTTGCCGGAATGGCTGTCACGTCCCTCGCGTATCGTCTACGTAATCTTCATCGGCGGCCTAGCGCTAGCCGCCATCTGGCGGGTCACTTCCCAGGTATTCGCCTGGATGAGGCAAAAGACGGGTCGAGGCAGGGCGCAGATAGAGTCTCTGCCGGGTGCTTTCCGCCTCGATATCGCCGAACTGTTCCGCCGGATACTTGCTTGGGTGAGCAGCCTGTTGCCGTTTGGAAGAATCCGCCGGAAACCTCAGGGAGAGCCCGCCCAGACAACCTCAGTACGCCACCTCTACGCCGACATGCTACGCTGGGGGGCGAAGTTGGGATTTCCGCGTGGATCGTCTCAGACTCCATTCGAGTACCAGCAGACGCTCTGTGTGGCACTTCCTGTCCATCGAGAGGACGTGATCTTCATTACCGAAAGCTACGTGAGAGCTAAGTATGGGGCCCAACCACCGACGGAGACGGAGCTTCACCAGTTGAGAGAAAGCCGGCGCAGACTCAAGGGCGAAACAGCCCGTACGGCCGATAAGAAGCACAGGCTGGCAGGCCACCTCACGGACAGGGCAGAGGAACATGGAGACATGCATCGATAGACTTTCCGAGGAAGAAGCGCTTCAGGTCAAGATGGCCGCGGACCACGTCCTTGCCAACGTAGGCGAAGTGATAGTGGGCAAGAGTGAAGTCACCGAACTCATGCTGGTGGCGCTCCTCTGTGAAGGGAACGTCTTGGTGGAAGACGTTCCCGGAGTAGGTAAGACGGTGCTCGCGCGCTCGCTCGCGAAGTCGCTGGGCTGTGACTTCCGCCGCATTCAGTGTACGCCCGATCTCCTCCCCTCCGATGTTACCGGCGTTGAGATTTACGACCAGGCGACGGGTGTTTTTGAGTTCCGGCCCGGGCCGATCGTGACAAACATTGTGCTTGTCGACGAGATCAACCGCGCAACACCGCGAACGCAGTCGGCCTTGCTGGAGGCCATGCAGGAGCAGCAAGTAACGGTTGACCGCCGGACCGTCCATCTCCCGCGGCCCTTCATGCTCATGGCCACACAAAACCCCATTGAACTGGAAGGAACGTTCCCCCTACCCGAGGCGCAACTGGACCGGTTTATGCTCCGATTGGAGATCGGGTATCCCTCAGACGAGGAGGAGGCAATGGTGCTGACCCGGTTCGGGGAGAATAACCCTCTCGACACGTTGGAGGCCGTAACCGGCGCCGCCGAGCTACTCGACCTCCAGAAACTCTGCCGGCGGGTCTATGTGGATTCCTCGGTGCGCGACTACATGGTGGGCTTGGTTCGAGCCACCCGAGAGCATGACGACGTGAAGTTGGGAGCAAGCCCCCGTGCCTCTTTGAGCCTGCACCGTGCCGCTCAAGCACTGGCGGCCGTGCGAGGGCGTAACCATATTCTGCCCGACGATGTGAAGCTCCTGGCAGCCCCCGCGCTGGCTCACCGGCTCATTATGAAAACCGAAGCCCGCCTACGCGAACGTACCGCCGAGCAGACCATCGCCGATATTGTGAACTCTACGCCTACTCCGGTTGAGAAGATCTGACGACGGCTTTACCACCACGTGCCGGGATCGGATCGTTTGCTTATCGGCCCTCCATCCTTCCCAGTCCACACTCACGATAGTGCGCAGCTCCTAATCCAGCGGCATTTCAAGCAATACCGCGAAGAATACGAGACCCGCAATCCCAAGTACGAGCAAGGGCAAGGCGAGATAGCTCTCCGCCAGGTAACGACGCCTGAACCGAGTGAGCGCGAGAACTATCCCAGAGAAGATCACAGCTAACACCCCAAGCCCCGGCAGAAAAAGGATGTCGGCAAGATCACCACGTCCCGGCAACCAGAGAGCAAACAGAAACACCCCGAGAAGGATGGAGTGGACAATAACCGCCGGGGTGCGCCAAGGCGCTGAGAGTCCAGAAGCTCCTGAGATCCGGATGAGCCTCACAAGAAGCAGAGCGACATACAGAATGACGATGACACGATCGGTCCACGTAACGGCGTCGAACAAGCCGGCGCTGTGCCACCGCTCGGCGCTGACCCATGGAACATAGTAAGGTCCCAGGTATCGATGGAAGGCCAGCTGAAGGGCCATGAAGACGACGACTGTGAGAGCCACCGCGAGCAGCCTTCCGAGAAATACCGCACGGTTCTTCACTCGCACTGCAAATCCAGATCTCCCTCGGCATCAACCATCGCCCACTAATTTCCCTCGGACGATATCAGTGAAGCCAGCAACAAGCTAGAGATCGCGGGCGAAGGCTCTTTCTTAGGCCGACCCGATGCTACCCTGGCCATGTCGGCAATTGTGAGTCAGCATACGAGCGGCAGGAGCATCATGAAGGCACCAAGCAGCAGTGGGCACGTGACAATGCGAGAGACTCTGCTTTTCGTTACGTGCGCATCGATCATAGCGCTGAACATTGTCATCGATTCCCTGGTCGTTCTGCGTCCCGGGGCACGGCTCGCCGATCATATTCTTGAGACCGTGATTCCGCTGGCTGTGCTGGCAGCGGCATGCCTCCTTCACCGGCGTCTGCGTCCCGGGTATCGTGGAGCGATGGAGCTATTCTTCGGTGTGCTGACCATGGTCTGGGCAGGAATGGCGATTGCTGATATCTCAGTTACCGAATTCCACATTCATCACATAACCGGCCTGCTGCTGATACCGGCCGGAGTCACCCTCCTCTGGCTTGCGAGCCTGGTGCTGTGGCGATCCCGGAAGCCGGGCAGAGCGCGGTACCTTCGCCGGACAGCTTGGGTAGCTGTAGCAATGCTCGCGGCTTATTGGATCGTTCTGCCGGTGGGAATGGCCGCTTACGCCACCCACCGCCCGCAAACATCCGTCCACGGCAACCTGGCCGGTGTGGAATACGAGGACGTGACCGTAGAGACGTCCGACGGTATACGGCTGCAGGGGTGGTACGTACCTTCACGCAACGGCGCGGCGGTTGTGACCTACCCACGTGAATGGACGACGGCACACGCGGAGATGCTAGCCGAACAGGGCTATGGGGTGTTACTACTCGACATGCGAGGATACGGGAACAGCGAGGGCGATCCTAACGCGTTCGGTTGGGGCTGTGCCAAAGACATTGATGCCGGGGTGGCCTACCTACAGACACGCTCGGATGTCAACGACGGGCGCATTGGCGGACTCGGCCTTTCTGTCGGCGCCGAGCAGATGATCGAGGCCGCGGCTACAAATCCAGCGCTCCAGGCCGTGATCGCCGATGGTGCCGGCGAACGTTCTGTGAGAGAAAGTGCCCTTCGTGGCCCCAAGGGCTACTTCGCGCTGCCCATGATGGCCGCGCAAACGGCGGCGGTAGCTGTGTTCAGTGGACACTCCGCGCCCCCGGCGCTTGATGATCTCGCGGCCAGCATCGCACCAAGAGCTTTGTTCCTGATCCATGCCGAGAACGGCGGCGGCGGAGAAGAACTGACTCCCTTATACTTCTCAGCCGCTGGCAATCCAAAGTCGCTGTGGATGATTCCCGGCGGGAAACACACCGCAGGCATCATCGAGCAACCACAGGAATATGCCCACCGCGTAGGCGAGTTCTTGGCTGAAACGCTACTGCAATAGCCGCCGATGGACAGAGCGGCCATATGAGTGAGCGGCCCAGCGCGGGCTAACGCAAAGAGATATAGGGATAGAACTGCAGACGGATTTCCCGCTCGAGGAGGAGTCATGAGAATTACGGTCATTCTTGCCCATCCGGATACGGGGAGCTTCAATCACGCGGTCGCAGAGACGGCGGTTGAAGCCCTCAAGACCAACGGACATGAGGTGGCCTTCCACGATCTGTGCAAGGAGAGGTTTCCTCCGGTTCTGCCTGCCGGGGAGATTCCGCGAGATGCCAACTTGCCGCGGATCATCAGGAGACACTGTTCTGAGATCGCCAGCGCCGATGGAATCGTAATCATCCACCCCAACTGGTGGGGCCAGCCTCCCGCCATCCTCAAAGGCTGGGTGGATAGGGTTCTGCGTCCCGGAGTCGCCTATACATTCGCGGAAGAAGACCAAGGCGACGGAGAGCTCATCGGGCTGTTGAAGGCAGAAACAGTACTCGTGTTCAACACCTCGAACACACCTGCGGAGAGAGAGGCGAATGTCTACGGCGATCCCTTGGAGTCACTCTGGAAGAACAACATGTTCGTATCCTGTGGCGCCAAGAGCTTCTACCGTAGGAATTTTGGGGTGGTCATTACCAGCAGTCCTGAGCAACGGAAGCAATGGCTGGAAGAAGCAACGGAAATGATCGAACGGCATTTCCCTTCACTCCCCAGTTGAATCCAGATCATGGCCGAGAAGTAGTGAACATGACAAGTGCGAGGCATCGCCCGGAGGGCACAGCGACTCGAGGAACGACGGCGCCCAACCGGCTGCGCCGCGTAGATCGGTGGATCACCGCCAATCAGGCCCGCCTACTCCACTCCTCCGAGTCGCCGCCCCTCGTCGTCGACCTCGGCTTTGGCGCGTCGCCGGTAACAACGATTGAGCTATATGAACGGTTGCTGAAAGTACGGCCAGATGTGGAAGTGGTCGGTCTCGAGATTGATCCCGCTCGTGTCGAGCAGGGTAGGCGTTTTCTCGCCGAATACAGCCGGACTGCTTCCCACTGCCGGCTGGCCTTCGAGCTTGGTGGGTTCGAGTTGCCGGTATCGAGGCCGCCGTTACTGGTCCGAGCCTTCAATGTGCTCCGGCAGTACGGAGAAGAGGAGGCTTGGCGGGCATGGGACCGTCTTTGCGACGGTCTCGCGCAGGACGGCGTACTGATCGAAGGCACGTGTGACGAAACCGGACGTCGCGCCGTGTGGGTGACTCTGGGACGGTCGGACGGCACTACGCTCTCCCTTCGCGAGAAAAAGACAAGGCAGGGAGATCAATCCGGGCCTGCCGAACCCCGCACAATCACGTTCTCCGCGCGGGTGTCCACTTTGCCCTCTCCCTCAGAACTGGCCGAGCGGCTACCCAAGGCGCTGATCAACCACAATGTTCCGGGGGAACGCGTACATCGCTTCCTTGCTGATTTCGATCATTCCTGGGCGGTTGCTGCTCCGCAGTCGGTGTTTGGACCACGGCAGCGCTGGATCGCCGCGGTCGAGCACCTTTCGTTGACATGGCCGGTAATCGCGCGGCCGCCCGCTGGGGGCCGCTCCCGTTGGCGGCTCGGCGAGGCTACTCTGCCCTGGAACGCCATCTGCCCGCGCTGAGGCCCTCAACTCTGGCAGCCATCATCACCGTCAGAATATGCAGCTCCGGCCGCGGAGCCCACTGAGTACACCTGCCAAAGCAATCTGCTTGACGCAACCTGCTTGGCGCAGGTGATGCCCGCTTGACACGGGGAATCCTAACGTATTAATTTATTATATGTTCAATTAATAACTACCACCGGGGAGTTTGCCGGACTTGAACGCCGAGGCATCAAAGACCAGCGGCAACAAGAACGAAAATCGTACGCCATCGGGAGGCCGCGGCCCCGGTCGGCCGCCGGGAGGCGGCGATAGCAGGGGGGCAATCCTTGAAGCAGCGATCAAGATTTTTGTCCGTGATGGCCTCAACGCTTCCACTCGCGACATCGCCGCTGAAGCAGGGATCACCCAAGCGGCTCTCTACTACTACTTCCCCACAAAGAAAGACCTTCTGCGGGAGGCGGCCGCGGGAGCTTCCGAACTTTTCGAACCAATCGGCGCACTCGCGATCTCTGGAGGAACACCCGAAGAAGTGTTCCGCCGGTTGGGTGAAAGCTACCTTCACACTTTTGCGGTGGAACAGGTACCTAGACTCATGGCGACCATGCTGTCGGAGGGGATGAAGATACCCGGCTTTCTCCCGGCTATGGGTGAGAGGCTGCAGAGAGGCATCATCGGCCCGGTCATCGCATATCTGGAGACGCTGCGCGACGAGGGCAGCCTCAGCCCAGATGTGAATCCGGCGATTGTAGGCCAGATTTTGTTCGGCACGATGTTCGCGTTCATGATGGCCAGACACGTGCTGGAGGCCCCTTGGGCCCGCGATCTTGACCCGGCTGAGGTGGCAGCGCAGACCGCCGGCATTCTCGTACACGGCATGAGCGGATTTGCCTTTTCCACGACGACCGACTCCGAAGGGAGGCAGGGCGATGACGAGGTGGCATAGGCTGCTCTCTCTCATGGGAAAAGAATTCATCCAGATCAGACGCGACCGCCGCACGCTCGGGATGATGCTTATCATCCCGTTCGTATGGCTATTGATCTTCGGCTATGCCGCCACGTTCGACGTGCGTCATATTCGCACAGGCATTGTAGGCGCTACGGAGAACCCGATGGTGCAGATGGTCACCGCTCTAGTCGGATCTTCTGACTATTTCGACTTGGCCGACAGGGAGTTCTTCACCCGCGCCGATCTCGAGGAGGCCATACGTACCGATCAGATATCGCTAGGCATCGTAGCGCCGCAAACAGATGGCACCCCGGGCGTTCTTATCGTCGACGGGTCAAACCTATTCACATCGCAGACTGCGGTACGGCAGTTGCAGACAATCGCTCAGGGCTTCGCCACGCAGCAGGGTGCCGCCACGCCGGTGCAGTTTGAGACCGACATTCTGTATAACCCCGAGCTCCGTTCGGCGAACTTCATGATTCCCGGCTTGGTCGGAGTGGTCATGGTTTTCATCGCCACCCTGATGACGGCGGTCGGAGTCGTGCGTGAGCGTGAACGAGGAACGCTGGAACAACTGATGGTAACGCCCCTCTCCGCCACAGAACTCATGATAGGCAAGATTGCGCCCTATGTGGTCATCGCATTCGTCGACCTGCTCATCGTGATAGCGGCAGGGGTGCTCATCTTCGATGTCCCCTTTGCCGGCAACCCGGCCCTCTTGCTCGGCCTATCGTTTATCTTTCTGATCGCCTGTCTGGGCATCGGCGTCCTGGTGTCAACCGTGTCACAGACTCAGCAGCAGGCTATGCAGATGGCAGTCTTCACGCTGCTGCCCCAGATACTCATCTCCGGCTTCATCTTTCCGCTTGCCGCAATCCCTTGGGGCGTCCGCTGGGTGGCATATCTGATGCCGCTTACGTACTTTTTGCCCATCTGCCGCGGTATCTACGTCAAAGACCTGGGTGTGGCTCATTTATGGCCGTATGCACTGATCCTGGCTGGTTACGCCGTGGTAGTCGTGTTGGTGGCGGCGTGGCGTTTCCGAAGGAGGCTGGTGTGACCGCCGCTCCGCCCGCATCGCTCGTCTCCTTGCGAAGCGTGGGCATACAGTTCGGCCACAAGCAAGTACTGAAGGGCATCGACCTCGACGTCGAAGATGGTGCCTTCGTGTCCATCATAGGTGCAGACGGATCGGGTAAATCCACCCTCCTGCGCATCCTGGCCGGTTTACGCCGGTGTTCCGAAGGTGAGGTGACACACAGCCTGTCCAAGCAGGTCATGGGCTTCTCCGGATCTGAGTTTGACCTGTACGGCGACCTCACAGTCATGGAGAACCTTCGATTCTTCGCTTCGGTGCGTGGCCTAGACAAAACCCGATTCCGGCACGCCGCCGATCAGATTCTCGATATGGTCGGCCTGACCGATGCCGCGGATTCTCTCGCGGCGGCTCTATCGGGCGGCATGAAGAAGAAGCTGGGTCTGGCCGTAGCTCTCATCCACACTCCCCGGTTACTACTCCTCGACGAGCCCACGGCAGGCGTCGACCCTACCTCCCGGCGGGAGCTATGGGGCATCGTAGCGCAAGCTCACGCAGCCGGTACCGCCGTGGTCTTTACGACGACCTATCTCGACGAAGCCGAGCGGGCACGCCACGTGCTTCTTCTCTCTGAAGGAAAGACGGCTGAGATGTCTCCCGAACAGATGAACATATCCACCGAGGGCTGGCAGGCATGGACGCTTTCCGAAGAAACCGGACGCAGGCAGCTACGGGTGGCCCTTGCACGCGCCGGGCTCGATGCCCGTGTGTACTTGCGTCCGGAGGGGCTGACCGTTCTCGCCCGTGACCGTGGAGAAGCCGTAGAACTGGCCAGACGGGTTATTTCGTGCCTAACGACCGGTGGTATAGGATGGCTGCACTCTGAAGCCCCAGTTCTGGAACCAGCTGCTCTGACTCTCGACGATCTGTTCGTCTTGATACAGATGGGACTCGCCGGCCACGAAAAGAGCGCCAGGTGAACCCGCTGATGCCACAGCCCAATCCGGCAGATCCGGCACTGTCCGGCAAGTACTCCCCCAGCTCCGCGCTGGAAGCCTCGGCGCTCGACAAACACTTCGGCCGCAAACATGCCGTTGACGGCGCAACATTCAGCGTGCCCCGCGGCTGTGTGTTCGGTCTCCTCGGTCCTAATGGCGCTGGCAAGACGACCGTTCTTCGGATGCTTCTCGGCCTTATTCGCCCCGATGCCGGCGAGGTCCATGTACTCGGACTAGACCCCGTAAAAGAACCGCGCCAAGTACGCCTGAGGACTGGATACGTCTCACAACTACACTCGCTGTACGGCGATCTCACCGTGGATGAAAATCTGCGCTTCTTCGGCAGCATGTACGGCCTCGCAGGGAGAGAAATCAGCGATCGCGTCGCTGAAGAGAAGCAGCGCTTCGGATTGGAGGGATATCATGGACCGGCCGCCGCGCTTGGGACTGGTATCCAAAGAAGAGTCGCTCTCGCCTGCGCACTTATTCACCAGCCCCGATTGCTCATTCTGGATGAGCCGACAAGCGGTATGGATTCCTTGGGTAGGCGCGATTTCTGGACGTTCCTTAACGGGCTTTCCGCCGATGACGTGACCACGGTGATCACGACTCACCACTTGGAGGAGGCTGAGGGATGTGATGAATTGGCTCTCATGCTCGCGGGACACGTCCGTTTTCAGGGCACACCGGGTACTCTGAAACAGCTATACGGCGGCACGGTGCTGGTAGTCCACTCTGACCCATGGGAGAGAGGTTTCTCCTCATTGCATGCGGCCTTCGGCGCCTCGCTATTCGGAACATCTGTCCACGTCGACGGCCTTCTTGCTTCGTCCGAAGCAGTGGCAGCTGTTCTCGAGCAAGAAGGAGTCAAACTCGTGCGCCTGGAGGAGCGACCGCCGAGCATGGAAGACGCTTTCTTGCGCGCGACCAGTCGGAACAATTCCAGCTCCGGCGACCAGACTCCGGCCTGGGGATAATGCCACGCCGATGCTGCGTAGCCGTGCGGCTACGCAGCATCGGCGCACGACCTTTACATCCAGCTTATGCCGTGTTCACTACTCTCCCAAAGCAGAAAACACGCACGGAGCAATCGTGCGAGACGAGACAAGGGTGAACGGCGGAGGGCATATGGCAACAACGGGCAAACGTCAGAAATCGAAGCGCACCCGCAACATAGTGATCACCGCCTTCATCATTGTCGTCGCAGTGGCGGCATTTTTCGTTTATCGAGCGCTGAGCGCCGACACATCGGCCGAAGTGACCTACACGACCGGAACTGTAGAGAAGATGACCCTTACTTCTTCGATCTCCGGCGTCGGCAATATGGAACTCAGCACCAGCGCAACCGTTACTCCCAGCGTATCAGGCGAAGTAAGCGACCTATCGGTCGCCGAAGGGGATACGGTTGTAGAAGGACAGGTTCTGTTTACCATCGTCAACCCAGAACTCGACATCGCTGTTGAATCGGCACAGAACGCCTATGACAAAGCTGTACTCGCCGTGGCAAGCGCCGAATTGAGTGTGCTTCAAGCCGAACAGAGCCTTTCGGATCTCTACGAACAGTATGAGGAGCAATCAACCTCCACTACAACCAGCCAGACTACGGGCACGCTTCCTTCGACAACCACCACGCAGCCCTCTACCACTACGACCGATCCGTACACCACCACGAGCGAGCCAGCTTCGTCGACAACCCAGACCGTTTCCGCATCGGCCGACGATGCGGTGCCACTGACTGCCGCCGCAACCTCCCAGAGTAGTGGTCAGACGAGCAGCGAGATCACCTATCTGGATATTCAAGCTGCCAAGCAGACGATAGAGAGCGCCGAATTATCGGTGACCTCGGCCAATACCGAACTTGAATCGGCTGAATTGGCACTTGAGCAGGCTCAGGAGAATGCCGCCAGTCGCCAGGTCACAGCTCCCATCTCCGGAACCATCACCTCGCTGAGCATTGAGAACGGCGACACGATCGGTAGCTCCTCGTCCTCCTCCAGCGGAGGCGTTGGAAGCCAGAGTACAGCCGACGCTTCAACCACAACCAGCAGTTCCGCGGCCATGGTCATCACCGATACAGACGCGTTTCAGGCCACCATAACCCTGGCGGAATCGGACATCATTCTGGTCGAGGTGGGACAAAAAGCCGTCATCACCTTCGATGTCCTCCCAGACCTCACTCTTGCCGCCAAGGTCACGGAGGTCGACGACAGTGGCTCCAACAGTCAGGGCGTCGTTTCGTACAGCATAGTAGTCGTGCCAGAAACCATCGACCCCAGCGTCAAAGCAGGCATGACGGTCTCGGTTAACGTCATCACCGAGGTGGCCACCGACGTCCTGGCAGTGTCCAGCTCGGCCGTCAAATCTTCGGGTGACAGCAAATATGTTCAGGTTCTTGAGGATGGACAGTTGAGCAACCTGACGGTGGAAACCGGCATGTCTACAGACTCCTACACCGAGATCACCAGCGGCCTCACCGAAGGCCAAGAGATCGTCATAGCAACGCTGACAACCGACTCAGAGAGTACCGCCACGACAGAGAGAGACACCGGCAGCATCCTGGATCAAGG
>CAZOJR010000011.1:18099-18351 GCA_964580165.1 uncultured Gaiellales bacterium | reverse complement strand
TTCATAACCATCGTCAATTTTTCTAACAATGACCGGTTGGACCACTCCCACCGCCGCAATAGAAGTGGCTAACTCGTCAAGAGCTCCGGGGTCAAACACCCGGCGAGGCTGCTGGGGGTTACGCCGGATGGCACTCACAGGGAGGTCCAGAACACCACTCGGTTCAATCGAGACCCCTGAATCTAGCATCTCCGGCTCAGCCAGCATGACTTCATCGGGGCTTTCCCCGAGAAGAGCCGCCAGTCCACGACC
>CAZOJR010000011.1:2091-18082 GCA_964580165.1 uncultured Gaiellales bacterium | reverse complement strand
AGCCATGGTCAACAACCTCCAGAGCAAGATCGAAATACGCATCTGAACCAGGACAATGAGGATCCAGCATAGACACGGGAATTCCGTGGCTGGGAGCCTCTGCCAAACGCACGTTCCGGGGCACAACAGTCTTAAAGCTCAATCCCGGAAAGTGCACCCGAATCTCCCGTTCCACTTGACGTGCCAAGGTAGTACGAGAATCCATCATCGTTAGCAAGAGTCCCGCAATCTCCAAAGTCGGATTCAGACGACCCCGCACAGCTGCAATGGTCGACATCAACTCGGTTAATCCCTCGAGAGCGTAGTACTCAGCTTGCACCGGAATGATGACCTGATCCGCGGCAACAAGAGCATTCAGGGTCAGCAACCCCAGAGATGGGGGACAATCGATAAACACGAACGAGTAGGGAGAGACGTGTGCGTCTGCCAAGGCCTGCTTCAGCCGGTATTCTCTGCGATCGAGAGACGGCAGTAGTACACTTGCGCCCGCCATATCAGGAGATGAAGGCGCCACATCCAAACCGGCTACCAATGTCGGCCTGATAATCGAAGCCAGACTGCGTTCTCCCAGAAGCACCTCGAAGACAGCCGGCTCTCCCTTTGGGACCCTGATTCCCAGCCCGTGGGAGGCGTTTGCCTGTGAATCCATGTCTACCAAGAGAACCTTTTCGCCAGATTGAGCGAGGCTCGCCGCCAGGTTTATAGCGGTCGTGGTCTTGCCCACTCCTCCTTTTTGGTTCGTAATAGCGTAGATCAGAGCAGTGCGATTCACTTCTGTCGCTCTTCCCCTCCGCCAGAGGACTCTGGACGAACCTCGCCTAACCACCAAGTTCGCAGCTGCCCAGAGGCCGTTTTGCCGGGATTCCTGGGCGACGGGGATATCCCGCTGGCGTGTGTCGCGACTTCTTGGCTACATAGACCCAACGATTCTTCGCTCCTGGAAACGGGTACAGACGGATTGCGTCAAACCCTTGCGCCCCCAGTATACCCAGTGCCTCGAGCCCTTGAATACGCTCTTGGTCTGAGATAGATCCCTTCATGGCCACCATTGCCCCATCCGGGCGCAGTAAAGGAACAGAATACTCTGCAACGACGGGAAGCGCGGCAAGTGCCCTTGATACAGCAACGTCGTAAATCTCACGACCGGATAAGCTGCCGTAATCTTCCACACGTCCGCAGTGAATTCTCACATTGTCTACCTTGAGAACCGCTATTCCCTTCTCTATGAACGCACACTTCTTCCGTTGCGACTCTATTACCGTCACACGGCTGTGAGGAAGTGCCAATGCCAAGACAAGACCGGGCAAGCCCGCTCCAGATCCAACATCAGCCACTTCAACGGCAGAGGTCACCACCTCTAATTCGAGGATCGACAGCGAATCCAGGAAATGCTGACGTTCGATCTCACCAGGTTCAGCGATCCCTGTTATGTTGAACCCAGCACTAAGAATGAGATCGCCGAAGTCGGCCAGTCTGCTCCGAGCGTCAACACCCAGGCCATAAGCAGCATACCGCTCTGAATAGAGGAGTCTCAGTCTGCCTTCCCCTCACAGGCAGGCACGACACCTCCGCCCGACCCCACGGGCACATGAAGTGATCGATATAGATATACGAGCAAGACTGAGATGTCTGCCGGAGACACCCCGGGTATACGGGAGGCTTGCCCAAGTGTGGCTGGACGAATCTTGCTTAGCTTGTCTTTCGCTTCGTACGTCAACCCTTCCAATGGCCGGTAGTCGAATGTGTCAGGAATAGGTAGCGTCTCCATGGCCCTATGCCGCTTGATTTCTGCCGTCTGTCTACGGATGTAGCCGTCATAGCAGGCTTGGATTTCCAGTTGTTCAACCACTTCTGGTGGCGCTGAGGAAAGACGCTCCCGGTCACTTTGCGAAACTAAGCTGGCCAAATCTCGATACGATATCTGCGGACGGCGCAGCAACTTGGCAGCGCTTTGCGACTCCTCAAGAGGTGCGGTTCCCAAGGATTCGAGGAACTCCGTCGTATCTCCAGCACAAACTTGTATGGTGTTAAGTAGCTCCGTGTATTCGGCTAGCTCGCTCTGCTTCTTCTCCACAACAGCGATTTGTTCTGCAGTAATCAAGCCCAGGCCGTGTCCAAGATAAGAAAGCCTCTCCGCCGCGTTGTCATGTCGAAGCAGAAGCCGGTGCTCGGCACGAGACGTAAACATGCGGTAGGGCTCATCCACTCCCTTTGTGACCAAATCGTCAATAAGCACGCCGATGTACGCTTGATCCCTCCGCAGTATGAATGGTGGTTCATTTCGCACATAGAGGACCGCGTTGATCCCTGCCATCAATCCTTGCGCGGCGGCCTCCTCATACCCGGATGTTCCGTTGATCTGTCCCGCACTAAACAGACCCCTTACCACCTTTGATTCCAGACCAAGGGTCAACTGTTGGGGCGGAATATAGTCATATTCCACGGCGTAGCCAGGCCGGACGAGACGTGCATGTTCGAGACCGGGAGTCGCTTGGATAATCATCTCCTGCACAAAGACCGGAAGACTCGTCGTTAATCCCTGCAAATACATCTCCCTTGTCGTCACACCCTCGGGTTCTACAAAAACAGGGTGGTGCTCCTTGTTGGGAAAGTTAATTAACTTCCGATCGATTGACGGACAGTAGCGGGGGCCCTTGCCGCGCACGGAGCCGCTCTTCAAGGGGCTGAGGTGGAGATGCGTAGACACAACCTCGTGGGTGGCCGGAGTGGTATGTGTCAGATAGCAGGGAACCTGCCTCCGCGGACGTGGGGATTCCCAGTGTGAAAAAGAAAGTGGCAGCACATCACCTTCTTGGGGGACCATTCGGCTTGGGTCTATTGTTGCGCCATCCACACGGGGTGGTGTTGCTGACTGAAACCGATCCAGCTTAAGCCCCACAGCCATCAAGCTACTCGAAAGATGTCGGGCAGGGAGCTCGCCCACTCTCCCCGCAGGATAGCTGCGATCACCGACTACGACCTTGGCGCGCAGGAAGGTTCCGGTCGCCAGAACAACGGCTTGACAGCGTATCCGTCGTCCATCGGCTAGCTTCAAAGCCCGGATTGTTTCACGTGAAACATCGACGGCGATAACCTCACCTTGCACCAAATCAACATTGGAAGTGCGGCTGAGCGCCACCTTCATCCAATCCTCGTAAAGCCGCTTATCAGCCTGCGCTCGAAGTGCCCTGACCGCGGGCCCTTTTGAAGTATTGAGCATTTTCAGCTGGATGAACGCCCTGTCGGTATTTCTTCCCTGCTCGCCTCCCAAGGCGTCTATTTCCCGTGTCAGCTGTCCCTTGCCCACCCCTCCAACCGCAGGATTGCAGGGCATGAGAGCGATATTGTCAAGGTGGAGAGTCACCATGGCAGTACGACAACCCATCCGAGCTGCAGCAAGGGCCGCTTCGCAACCTGCATGCCCTCCACCTACAACGACCACATCATAGGTCCACTCTCGAATCCGGCTCGACCTACTCATTTTCACTGTTCCCTTGCGAACCATCCCTCACATACAAATCCCAGCTGTTCAGTCTAGGTCGTAGCAGACCAGCAAGGGTTAGTACATGCGGCTTCCCCCGCGTTTCTTCGCACGAACTCATCATGCCGGAATATCACCTGAGTCCTTGGCACTTGCTTCGTCCGCCTTTTCTTCATCGCGCAGAGTCCCGAGAAGCGCGTCCGCCACACTCCGCCCCACCCGGACCCCCGAAGCCAAGCTCTCCAGATAATCAACAGTGCCACCCACGCGGCCGGCCACCCACACGACAGACGCAGTGTCTCGTCCTAACATCACTCGTCCGGTGAAATCTACCTCCGTTGCCACCAAACCTGTCACTGTGTGTTGAAGACGACTCGCCGGAACCAAGCCTCGACTACCATCGTACTCAACCCCAGCCTCAACCCTAGCCTTGCACAAAGCAGTCTCCGGCGCAGGGCGCAAAGCCCCAACCCCAAGATGCCCCATCGTGGGCACTGAGTGCCTGGTCGCAGGTACTGAGTGTCCTGTAAGTAGTTCTGAATGCCAAGTTGCCTGCGCAAGATACGCCTCGCCGGTGGCAACACCATCAGGTAGCATCCATGGCACCGTTGCATTCTCTTGCCTGCACACAATGACGGCCGGCCACTCTCTTAGCTCCTCACTCCAGTGTGGCGCGGGCGGGTAGTCTGAGGACCACGCACACGAACCGTTGTCCGCGTACAACCAGTCGGCACCCAGCATACCCAGCGCATTCCGCAGTGATATAGCCGTAACCGTCCGGTAATCAATCTTAGGTACATCAGCCTTAACGCCAGACAAGTCACTTCCCTTGCCATCAAGCAGTTCAGCCGACACAGAATTGTTGGCGCTCGTTGCATCTACCTCGTCAACGACAGACAACTCGGTTAAGCCTACGGGGGCAAGGCACCACTCTCTGGATTGCGCCCGTGGAAACCGCGAGCCAACCTCAATCCTTACCTCTCGGAATGTGATACCTAGTTTTGCCAGCGCGTCTCGCAGCTCGTCACTGGGCGTCTCGCCATACCGGCCTCCGGACAACACATCATCACCCACCCTGACTCGCCCTCCCAGACTGAGACCGACCGCCAGAACCACCGCTTCCGCTGCAATTGCCTCCCCGAACGCTGTTGTCACAACCACCTTTTGCACAGCACTCCGGATTCCACCAGGCAAGGCTTGTGTCCCCTCCTGTGGTTCTATCCTCACTTCTGTTACCAACCCCTGCCGGAACTCCAACCCTGTCATGCGCTCGAGCGCCCGCTTGGTCTCTATGCTCAGCATTCGCCTATCTACGAATAAGAGGGGGGTATCAATATCGGCAACACTACAGGCGTCAAGCCATGCATTTCTCAATGGTTGTGGAAGCGTGGCCAGAGTACCAACGATCCGGCTCCAATCTCTGTCACTCGCACATACAACCGGGCCATACCCGGGTTGACCAACGCTGTCCAGTGCGCTGTTCAGGAGTGTCACCCTAATACCATTCATGGCGAGAGTGGCGGCACAAGCGCACCCCGATACACCCGCGCCTACGACTATCACCTCAGGTTTTGGCGGTATCTCCGGCGGGCCGTCACCATTCGAGTGTGTACTTTCTGCTCCAGATCCGCGCATACGACAAGATACTCACTTTCCCAAGCAGAACCGGCTGAATATCTCGTCCAGAAGATCTGCCGTGAGGTCTTCTCCCGTAATTCGACCCAATGCCTGCGCAGCCGCTCGGATGTCTTCGCACACAAGCTCTTCACCGATTCTTTTCTCCACCCCGTCAAGCGCTGCCCCAACACGCTCGAATGCCTCTCCCACGAGCACCCTTTGCCGTTCGCTCGCGAGGATCGGCTCCTCAAGGTGGAAATCCTCTCCTCCAGTTACCACGTGTTGAATGAGAGAGCGGAGGTTCTCTAAGCCTTCCCCGGTTCGCGCGGATACTGTGCAGATCCTCCAACCATCACTTGGATGAACCGACTGTATTCCTACGACTCTTTTGTCGTTCTCGCCGGTCATTTTGTCGTTCCCGCCGGTCGGGTAGTCGAACAACTCCACGAGCCGTCCCTGTTTCTCTTCAACTAGATCAATTTTGTTCCCCACAACAATCGACCGGGCAACATCCAGATCTCCGACCAAGTGCCGGTCTGTTTCATCCCATGTCGCGCTAAGGTCTATCACTGCCAAGACAAGATCGGCCTGCTCCAGAGCCTTGACCGATCGTGCCACACCAAGTCGTTCTACCTCGTCTCCTCCGCTACGAATCCCCGCCGTATCAACGAGGTGGATGGGAATGCCTCCGATTTCCACAAGTTCCTCGACTGTATCTCTCGTGGTACCGGGGATATCGGAAACAATGGCCCGTTCTCTCATTAAAAGGGCATTCAGCAATGAGCTCTTACCGACATTCGGTTTGCCAACGATTGCCGTACGAACACCCTGCTCCAGTGCTCTCCCCAGGAAGGCCGTCCGGAGAAGTCGAAGCAGATCTGCTTGCACCGATGCCAGCGCTTCTCCTAACTCAACCCAGTCGACCTCGCCCACGTCTTCATCAGAGAAGTCAACCGTCGCCTCTATCCGAGCGAGAAGGCCGACCAGTTCCTGCCTGGCCGTCCGCAGCTTGTTTGAGAGACCACCGTCAAGCTGCCTGACTGATGCCCGCAGAGCACCCGTGCTTTTCGCAGCTACGATAGCGGCCACACTCTCAGCCTGCGCCAGATCGATACGCCCATTTAAAAATGCCCTACGGGTAAACTCCCCCGGCTCTGCCAGTCTGGCTCCCATCCTGACCATCAGGCGCAGCACTGCTCTCTGCGCAGCCAGTCCTCCGTGACAATGTAGTTCCACAACGTCTTCGCGTGTATAAGAACGCGGCTTACGCATCACCGCGAGGAGTACTTCGTCCACCAATTCGCGACTATCCGGATCAATAACGTGTCCATACATGAGTATGTACGTTTCTTCCGGTTGAATAGACCTACCTCGAGCAGGCTGGAAAGCAGTCTCCGCAAGAGCGATCGAGCCCGGGCCACTGAGCCGCACGATACCAATGGCCCCCGCCCCATTTGCTGTAGAAATGGCAACGATTGTGTCCTCGCCCCAGTCAGTTGGATCAGGCACGGCCACCTCTCCCATGTAACTATCGACCCCAAGGGCCCCCCCGGACGTGTGCTCTTGTATGTGTGAGTCATGAATCATGGGCAATCTTGAACTTACATTATGTTTCTCCGAATAGAAACGGCCCTCAACAGAATCAACGATGCCAGAAAAAACCCGCCAACCACGTGATTCTTCTGCACCCTCACCGCTTAACCTTTGACACCGAAGGAGTCCGTACCGCATTCTGAGCAAATCGAAATTCCGGAGAAAACCGGCCGACGCAAGCGGATGAATCACCCCAGAACCTTGGCTCACTGCAAAACCAACTTCAAGAGGATTCGGGCCTCCCCTTGAATCACCCGTGGCCGACCAATGCCCAGCATCTGTCCGACCAGCTTCTTTGGGCACCGTCCGCGGCACGGGAGAACTGTCAGATCAGCACCGTAGTCCCGCTCCCTACCGCACGGGAGTGATGACCACCGACCGGTTCGGTTCACGACCCTGACTGGCAGTAACCACATCTCTGCGATCCTTCAGAGCCAGATGCACGATCTTTCGCTCAGCGGGTGTCATGGGGTTGAGTTGTACCGGACGACCTCGCCTCGCCGCTTCCTCTGCCTTGCGCGCCGCGACTTGTTCGATCTGACGCCGGCGACGATCCTTGTATCCCTCAGCGTCAAGTTCCACGTGCTTTCTTGGATGCGGACCCGGGAAGACAGCGATGCCGGCAAGATATTCGACTGCGTCGATGGTTTGGCCCCTCCTGCCGATAAGAATACCCAGGTCATCTCCGGTGATTTCCGCGTGCAGTTCTTCCGAAGTCTCTGTCACCCGAACCCGCGCGACCAGCCCCATCTCAGTAATCACCCGTTGCAGAAATGCTCGCAATCTAACTGCATCTGGCGAGTCGTCAACCTCCTGACCGTGTCCGGAGTAATCGTCTGATCCATCCCAATCCCCCGAGAAGTCCTCGTCCTCGTTGCCATAGTCGTCATACTCGGCTTCATTACGTAGAAGCTCCGCCGGCTGCGTATCGTCTTCAGAACCGTAGAGATCAAAATCGTCACCGACGAGCGCTACTTCGACCACAGCGTCGACCGCCCCCACCCCCATGAACCCCTCTTCGGGTGGGATGATGATTATCACCTCATATTGGTCCTCGGCCAGTTCCCCCGGTGCGAAGTCAAGCTCCGCCAGAGCTCTCTGGACCGCTAGATCCACCGTCCGGCCGCTGGCTCTTGCCACCTGCGGTTTTCCTGTCCTGTCCCGTCTTCTGGCCACTACTCTTGCCTCCACTCTTCGCGGCCGATACCGCCGCGGACTCACCACCACCAGTCTTCGCCGGAACCTTGCCGCTCTTCCTGGCCGGTGACTTCGCCGAAACCTTACTCCCCGTCTTCGCCGGTGCCTTACCCGCGCTCACGGCTGGTCTTTTGGCTGGATTTTTGCCCCCAGCCTCTGGCGGAGACCCCGCAGGCGCTTTGCCTCTCTTGTCTCCGGTCTTCGCCACAACTTTTCCGGCTGTCTGCATCGACGTTGCCTTGTCCTTACTCGGAGAGACTGACACGTGGATCGGCAACAGTCTCTCAGCAACAAATTGCTGCGCTATGGTCCATAAATTTGAGGTAACCCAATAGATAAACAAGCCTGCTGGCCATCTCCCTATGAACATGAAAATCCCAACCATCACCGGCATGAGGTAGGCGATCATTTTCTGCTGCGAAGCACCTTTTCTGGCCGTCTGCCACGAGGCAAGAAACTGGCTGGCGATGTAGAGAAACATCAAGATGAAATCAAATTTGGTGATATCTGCTATCCACAACCAGCTCACCACGGGATTGGGGTCGAAGAACGCTCCGCCCGCTTGGCCTTGCTCTCTCAGCATGTAGAACAGGCCCAGAAACACCGGCATTTGGAGCAACAGGGGCAAACAGGAACCAAAGGGGCTTACGTTGTTTTCCTGATAGAACTCCATGACCTTCTGGTTGAGAACCTGCCGGTCGTTCTTGTACTTCTCCTGGAGAGCTTTGAGCTGGGGTTGTAGCGCCTGCATGGCGCGCATGCTCTTGATCTGGCGCCAAGTCAGCGGGACAAGTACAAGCCGGATAATCACCGTTAAAAGGACGATCGCCCACGACCAACTGATCGTCAGATTCTCGTGCAGGAACCGGAGAATCCAGAAGAAGAAATCGCTCAAAGGGGAGAAGATGCTTTGCACCCTTACACCATGTTCAAGTCAATCAGCATTTTGCCGTCCGGCCTTCCGTCAGAGTACAGGTGTGTCCACCTCGCCGCACAACTGCTCGACGACGGATAGCGGCTGTGACTCGTGCCTCTCTCGTACCACCGGCCGCTTTTTCAGCACTCGCCACTTCATCGTTTGCGGTAGCCGGGGACGCTTTGGCTTTCGGAGCAAAAAGCGTCTGGCACTCCACAGGATCATAGCCACCGTAGCTCAATGGGTTGCAGCGTAGAAGCCGCCAAGCAGACAAAACAAAACCACGCAATACGCCATATTCACTCAGTGCGTCAATAGCATACTGCGAACATGATGGGTAATACTTGCACGATCTTGGCAGCATGGGTGAGATGAACGTCTGATAGCCTCGGATACACCAAACCAACACGACCCTGATCAAACTTGCGCGACTTCTCACGACAATGGCCGTCCCTCTTCTCCAGAGGAGAGCAGGGAGGCTTTGCGAAGTACTTCGACCATCTTTTCCTGCACTGCTCTCTGCCCCCCCGATTCGAGCAATACGATGATCGGCGAACGAGCGATCAGGACGAGATCCATGTTCCCCCTGAGCGAGTGTTCGTATGTGCGGAGAGCTTCCCGCATGACCCGCTTGATTCGATTTCGGTCAACAGCGTTTCCAAGTTTCTTGGATACGGAGAACCCAACCCGAGAGCCGCCCATGTCATTCCCGTTTGCCACCTCGGACTTCGAGCGCTCGAAATAGTATAGGACAAGGTAATTGTTGGCAACAGATCGCCCCGTGCGGTAGACGCGGGCAAAGTCTTCAGACCGCGAAAGCCGACCGCTAGACCGGTTCACCCTGCACTATGCCGAGAGACGCTTACGACCCTTGTCGCGCCTGCGCTTGATGACGGCCCTACCGGCACGAGTACTCATCCGCACTCGGAACCCGTGGGTCTTCTTGCGCTTACGTTTGTTTGGTTGATACGTCCTTTTCACGTTTCCTCACTTATCGCCGCAACAGCGCAGACACTCGGCATACCGGAACACGCCGCAAAGTCCACCTGAGATTACACCGGCCCAAGGCTACGCCGGGATCAGGCCCGCAGGCGCACCACCGCTCGGCGCACACAGAGGGTGGCGAAGTATACAAGTCGAGCGGTTAGCCGTCAATCATATCTACAATAACACCTGCACGGTACCTCACGTGCCTCCGCCGGCATGGACATCCTATTGCCGGACGTGTCCCGCTACTCCCGCTGCAAGCGTACACAGGGCCCTGTGGATATTGTGGACAACGCTCGTTACCGCCCAGCGTTTCCAGGCACAGACCCACCTCCCCTGTGGAACCTCGTGAAGATCCGACCGCTCTCAGCGCACACCCGGACGCTCTATCCGCCCCACCATACAGCCACCGCGGCTAAGCACGGGTCTCGCTCTTACGCCTCGGGTATCACTGGGTATCGACGGGTTCCTTGCAAACACCCGGAACGATAGCGCACGGTAATCCGTTCTTCCACACAGGCCTCTGTCCGACCATCCATGTCTCTGCCCGGCCATCTCAGCCATATGGGTGGATCCTCCAATCTTTTCACTTTCATGGTGCCGAAGTAATACCCTCAGAACTTGCCTCCAAATCCCACGCGGGCTGGCAATTATCCCTGGCAATTACCCGACGCTCTCCTCCGTCAGATGCCCCGCTGGGATATCGCCATTGACCTCGCGAAATCAACTTTCCCCATTTTCAACAGAAAACTTGGTCTATGCGGCCGTTACTTTCCAGATTTCTACACGTTTTCAACAGCTGTGGATGAATCTGTGGATAAGTTCAAGTTTACTCCTGCAAAACGGCATTCTTTGCCAGTGGAATCTAACGTCCAAAATAGGTCGTCATCCAGCGAAGAGTTGCTCTTTGCGCACTTATTCGATCGGCTACCCTGTGGAAAAAGCATCTTCCGACGGCTACAATGGCGACGTGCTTTCGGCATGCGTACTCCTGCGTTCCAAGACGAGGTCTGCACGTACAAGATGATCGTTGAGAAGCTTTCTCGTCCGGCCTTAAAGACTGTGTCGGGCCTGCCATGAGACTGGAAGACTCAAAAGACCCGAAGAAAGATTCCCGTCGGATCCAACATGCTGGAGTTGCCCACGAAATTATCGACGGCGCCGGTAATGCTGCTGTCGCCTCGGGCTCCGTGGATCGGACCGGCATCAAACAGAGCAGTGCCTCTTGCCCCGTACTTCCGAACTGTGACACGGTCGGTCATCCGACTCTGGAGACATTTCGCAATCCGGCCTTCAGCCCGCCACGTAATCCAATCGCCGATCCGCCGCTCATCGCCGTCTATGAGGACCTTCAGTCACCCCCATTGGTTTTTCCCGTTGAGGATCCCCCGATCGCACCCGAACACCTGCCTGCGCTTATTGACATGCTGGCACTCCGAGCGTACGAGCTGGCACGCGAACAAGGCGGACAACTGCCTTTGCGGGTTTTCCGTGAGCTGACGGAGAATCTTGTACACGCCTCATTCGCCGGTGTCGTCATCACCATTCTCAATCATGGCAATACAATCCGCGTCAGCGATAGCGGACCGGGCATACCAGACAAAGAAGCCGCGCTCCGACCTGGTTTCACCTCAGCGGACGCCCATTCCCGGCGTGTCATCCGAGGAGTGGGCTCTGGGTTTTCCGTCATCAAAGAGACCATCGCGGCAATGGACGGCGTACTGGAGATTGAAGATAACCTCGGTCGAGGGACGGTCGTCACGGTACGGGTTGAACCACAAGACGGCACACCCCTCGCGCCCGCAGCAGTCCCGTCCTATAATCTCTCCGAGCGCCAATTAAAGACCTTGCTGCTGGCGGTCGAGCTCGCGCCGGTAGGCCCGACCCGTGTTGCCCAGGAGCTGGGTGTGTCTACGTCAACGGCTTACAGAGACCTTGTTTCCCTGGAGAACGCAGGCTTCGTCGCTTCCGGGGAGGCGGGGCATCGCCAGGCGACGGACGTAGGGCTGGCTTACTTAGATACTGTGCTTTAGACAGCAGCTGCGCGCGGAGGCAAGACCCGCCACGCGGTGCTGAACAAGGGGAGGGCTGCTGGTGGATAGACGAAATGCAGACCCTGTGTGGGAAGAGGCCCTAGAACTCATTTCCCACCAAGTGAATGAGGGCACTTTCCGCATATGGTTCGAACCTACAATAGGTCTGGGCTACTCCGACGGTGTGTACTCCGTCGGAGTAGCCTCCGACTTCGCCAAGGATTGGATTGATGCGCGGTTTCGGAATCTCATGTCGGAGGCTGTGTCACAAGTTGTCGGCACTCCGGCGCATCTTGACATTGTCGTATCTCCAGCTCTGTCTCGAGCAACCCTATCTGACGGAGCGATGGCCACCGGACCAATCTCCGGCCAAGTTGCCGGCGCCAGCGGCTCTCGTGACCGAGGATCCGCACAAACACAGCACTCGCTAGACCGGTCGCAGGTCCCGATTGTTGAAGAAGACGACAATGGACGGCCGCGTCACCAGTATCTGCGCCCCGGTAGCAATACCACAAGCGGTCTTACAACCGGTTCGAGGGCACATATCACCGACACAGCGTCTACGGCCGGGTTGTCCCCAAAGTACACTTTTGAGACGTTTGTTATAGGGCAATCCAACCGATTCGCTCACGCCGCCGCCCTGGCGACAGCAGAGACCCCCGGCACTCAGTACAATCCTCTCTTCATCTATGGTGGGGTGGGCTTGGGAAAAACTCACCTGCTCCAGGCTATTGGAAACTATGCAATCCGAAACCATCCGGGCAAGAAGGTCCGTTACCTCACACTCGAAAGCTTCACCAATGACTTTATTAACTCGCTGCGTGACGACAGTATCGAGGGTTTCAAAAACAGATATCGGACCGTCGACGTCTTATTGATTGACGACATTCAGTTCCTTCATAAAAAGGAACAAACGCAAGAGGAGTTTTTTCACACCTTCAATACACTCTATGACGCTCAGAAACAGATTGTCATCACGTCCGACCGTCATCCAAAAGCACTGGCCACTGTTGAGGACCGTCTTGTTTCCCGTTTCGAATGGGGGCTGATCACTGACATTCAACCCCCAGATCTTGAGACACGAGTAGCAATTCTGCGGAAGAAGGTCCGCGCCGAGGGCATCGTTCTTACTGATGACGACGTCCTCATGTCAATTGCATCCCGTGTTCCGACAAATATCCGTGAGTTAGAGGGTTGTCTAACCCGGGTAGTCGCTTTCTCTTCCTTCACAAAGAGACCCATTGACGCCGATCTGGCACGTGAGGTCCTTAAGGACATACCCGAGACCCCGTCAACTCAAATAACCATTGATCTCATTCTTTCAATCGTTGCGGAGGAAACTGGCATTTCGGTAACAGAAATCACCGGCGACAAGCGCTCCCGTCCTGTCGTCAACAGTCGTCATCTTGCTATGTACCTCGCACGAGAACTCACCGACGCCAGCCTGCCTAAAATCGGCGAGCGCGTAGGTAACCGTGATCACACCACGGTGCTCCATGCGGTAGAGAAAATAACAAAACTGATACGCGAACAACGAGACATGTATAACCAAGTACAGCGCCTGACAGCAAAGATCAAAGGTGCTCGATGACACTTCTTCCACAGCCCACTGTGAGTTACCGCCGGACACTGTGTGGATATCCCGCTTACTCCCCTGGATATTCTCACTCCATACAATATGTCGTCCGTTCATCCCCCGTCCGTACACACGTCTTGCACACTATTCCCCGCTGCACTTCCGTGCCCACTCAGCGTTCGTGTCATCCGTCCACACCTTCCACAGCCTCTACTATGTCTCCTACATCTTCTCTTGAAAGATATATAGAAGTAATAGACCCAACAACACACCCTTCGACTCCAGCGAGGAGCCCCAATGAAACTCTTCACCACTAGACAAGCCCTCGTCGAATGTCTGGGGATAGTGGGCAAAGCAGTATCGTCGCGCAGCTCCATCCAGGTGCTGTCAGGCGTGCTCGTGGATGCCCACGAAGCCGGCATCACGTTATCGGCAACGGATATGGAGATATCTATAAAGGCACCTCTGGTTGGGCGGGTGGAGGAGCCGGGATCGCTCGTTATCCCGGCGCGTATAGCGAGTGACATTGCACGGAGTCTTCCTGGGGGAGAGGTTACCCTTGAACAGAAGGTCGGAGAAAGCCAACTTGAAATTCGAGCCGGTGAGTCGTTGTTTGATCTACACTCGCTGCCTGCTATAGATTTTCCACAGCTGCCAACTTTCTCGGGTGAGTGCTTCACTGTGGGAAGAGCCGCGTTTGTCGAGACCGTTGACCGGGTGGCTTCCTCTGCTTCCAGAGATGAGACACGCCCGGTACTAACCGGGGTATTTGTGCATCTCTCGCGACACATGGTCAGGATGGTTGCCACGGATAGCTACCGTCTAAGCGTAAAAGAGACAGCAGTGGAGTCCTCAGTATCGGGAAGTTTTGAAGCTATTGTTCCGGCACGCACGCTACAGGAACTCTCGCGCATAGCCGCAACAGCTGACGATGAAACTATCTCTGTCCTCCCAAGTGAAAACCAGATGCTGTTTGAGATCGGGAGCATTTCCCTTATTTCCCGTTTGATTGATGGGCAGTTTCCAAACTACCGTCAACTCATTCCCGAGACGTTCGATTACGAAGTGGCAGTTGATCATGACGAACTCATCGAGGCAATCAAACGAGTGGGGTTGCTTGCCCAAAAGAACGCTCCTCTGCGTCTGCAGTTTTTGAATAACGCATTGACGGTGTCGGCAGAGTCACAAGATGTAGGAAGGGCTCACGAAGCCATTCCGATTCAATACTCGGGTGATGATCTCGCCATTGGGTTCAATCCAGAGTTTCTGGAGGCTGGTGTTGCCTCTGTAAAGGAGTCACCGGTATATCTGCGGTTTATCAGCCCTCTGCGCCCGGGATTGATCAAAGGAGCGGGTGACGATTTCTTGTATCTTGTAATGCCTATCCGCTTGAACGACTGATATGCCGGCTACCCGCCACCGCCGACCTGCTGCGGATGGCCCCATCCCGGTTGGTGTTCATCTCCCGATCACACTTGGGCAGTTTGTAAAACACGCCGGTTTCGCGGAGACCGGCGGCGATGCCAAACGAATCGTGATGGAAGGCTTGGTTAAGGTCAACTGTCAGATTGAGAAACGCCGCGGGCATAAGCTGCTTGCAGGGGATGTCGTAGAGGTAAGTGGGACTGTGGTTCAAGTGCTTGCCATTTCCGGCGTGTCGCCGGCCGAGGGACGGCGATCGGAAAGGAAGGAATCGGGCGCTGCCATGCGGGCCCGTCGCTCCGCGCCGGAAGAATGATGGCTATGATAGTTGAACGAGTACGGATGACCAACGTACGCTCCCGATTGTCGCTCGAGGTGGTATTGGGGCCGGGGTTGACAATTCTTGTGGGACCAAATGGAGCTGGGAAGACCACTGTGCTCGAAGCGTTAGCTTTGGTGTTGGAGGGTAGTCCTCTCCGGCCCGGATCTGTGCGTGATTTGATCACGCGCGGTCATGACTACCTTCGTGTGGAAGTCGACCTTGAAGATGAAGAAGCTGGCATAGCGTCTGAGGCAGTTGCGGCGTATTCACGGGATGGTGAGCGCCGGCTCACCGCGAACGGAGCGCCTCTCGAAGATGCCTCTCGGTGGCGGGAGGCATTGCCGGTTCGCACATTCGTTCCCGATGATCTTCGCCTGATCAAGGGAAGTCCCAGAAGGAGAAGGGAGTACCTCGATACGCTCGCTGCGCGATGTGAACCGGAATACTTGGATACCTTGCGCCGCTACGAGGAAGCGCTGGTTCAGCGCAACACGCTCTTGCGGATGGTTCGGACGCGGCCGGACGATCAGCAATTTGGGCCTTGGGAGAGTATTCTGGCCCGGACTGGTGCGGCCATATCCAGGTGGAGATCATCCACGTTAGCTGCGTTTGTCGCGTCGTTTCAACGTGTTCACGCCGAACTCACGGGCGATTCGCCGGATTCTCTGCGGTTGGTGTACCGCACCAATGTCGCCGGTTTAGACGAAGAAGACTACCGGACCCGGCTGGCCGGGATGCGCGAAGAAGACCGCCGCCGTACGTACACTCACCTTGGGCCGCACCGAGATGATCTGCGGTTGAGCCGGGGCGGTATCGATGTACGGGAGTGTGCTTCGCAGGGCGAACA
>CAZOJR010000011.1:1309-2081 GCA_964580165.1 uncultured Gaiellales bacterium | reverse complement strand
GGTCCTGGCCGAGTGGAAACATGCGCATACCGGGGTGCGAAGACCCTTGCTTCTGCTCGACGACGTGATGAGTGAACTGGATGGAGCGCGGCGAAGCGCGTTGGTGGGGCTTGTACAGAACGGCGGACAGGCTATGATCACTGCCACCGAGTTGCACTACTTCTCCTCACGGGAGTTGGAAGAAGCCAGGGTGGTGGAGTTGGCCGCTAGCTGACGCACCCCGATGCGTGAACGGCTATTGGTTGGAGCAAGGTGGAACCGGAAGAGTAGGGAGTGACGGTTGCAATGGCCGGTGGCAGCGGAGAAACAGACTTTGACCGCCTAGGAGATCTTCTCCAACGGGTGGCCGGGAAATCTGCCACGGATCTACCGGACTGTGCCGCTCCGGCAGATCGCAGCGGGCGTGAAGCCAATGTTCCGCAGGCTGCTTCCCGGCGTGACCCTGCGTATGCTGTTGCCTCCATCTGGCCGGAAGTGGTTGGACCGGAGGTGGTCGCCAACGCTCAGCCCGTCCAATTGCGGCAGGGCAGACTGGTGGTCAGCGCGTCGTCGAGCGTGTGGGCGCAGACCCTCCATTTGATGAGTGATGCCATCGTTGCGCGTTTGAATGACCGCCTTGGCCCAGGTTCGGTGAAGCGGGTGATATTTCGGCACGCGGGTTGGGAAGAGTCACTGCAAAGACGTTGTCCGGATCCCAAGCGGCCGGGCATGCTATCGAAAAGTGCAGCAACCGGGTCGATCGGGTCCGCTGGGGAGCAAATGCGCCCCGGAG
>CAZOJR010000011.1:0-1299 GCA_964580165.1 uncultured Gaiellales bacterium | reverse complement strand
GTTTCTCGCGCATCATTATCGCAGCCGGAAGAAGATGCCCTAGTGGCGGTCGAATACCTCGATTTAACCCCCGAATTGCGTGGCAAGATAATACGCACTATGAGAGCGGCGTTTGTCCGCACGCAGCAGGATGTTGTGCGCTGAGAGCGTATTCTAATGGGATCGGGAAAGGCCTCGTGTGGTATCATATAGCCGACGTGGTTGGCGCTTCCCACGGTGACACAGGTCGGTCCATCCCCCAGCCTCCCGGCAGTACTTCCACGACTCGTGCGAGCATATGCATGCGAAGCGGGGGCCCGGAGAAACGCCAGGAAGAGAGCGTGCGGGTTTGGCGGAACACTCATATGATGTAGGCGACATACAGGTTCTGGAAGGATTAGAACCCGTTCGCAAACGCCCGGGCATGTATATCGGGTCCACGGGGCATCGGGGTCTCCACCATCTCGTATATGAGGTTGTGGACAATTCCGTCGACGAGGCCCTCGCAGGAGTCTGCACCAGCATCGAGGTCACCATTTGCGCCGATTCCTCGGTACGCGTTGTGGACAACGGACGAGGTATCCCGGTCAAGATCATGCCTCAATATGGTCGTCCGGCGGTAGAGATAGTTATGACGAAACTGCACGCCGGAGGCAAGTTCGGCGGCGAAGGGTACAAGGTGTCGGGTGGCCTGCACGGAGTGGGGGTCAGCGTCGTCAATGCTCTCTCGGAATGGCTGACCGTTGAAGTCAGCCGCGATGGTCACCGTTTCAGGCAGAAATACGCCCGTGGCGTGCCGGTCACCGATCTTGAGAAGATCGGCAAGAGTGACGGGCACAGCGGAACGACCACTCACTTCAGGCCCGATCTGGAGATTTTTGACGACCTTAATTTCAACTTCACCACTCTGTCGCAACGTCTGCGTGAGGTGGCGTTTTTGAACCGCTCCCTTCGCATCAACTTGGTTGATGAGCGTGAGGATGTCGGCGAACCGGAGGGTCTGGGGGGCGATTCTGAAGACGATGACTACACCCCCAGGGTGGATCTCGATCTCACCGCCGAGCGAGATCTTTACCTAAGCCCTCAAGCGGTGGCCGGAATGCCTGGCGACCCGGCGGCCGTGTCTGAAGCAGGTAAGAAGCGGCCGGAGCCGAGGTCGGTGGTCTACTGCTACGACGGGGGTATCGTCGATTTTGTCAAGCACATCAACAAACACAAGGACGCCATACACTCGAAAATCATCCATTTCGAAGGGCAGGAGGCCGACCATACAGTTGAGTTGGCTATGCAGTGGAACGCCGGGTACAACGACAATGTCTT
>CAZOJR010000010.1:5250-19030 GCA_964580165.1 uncultured Gaiellales bacterium | reverse complement strand
TCCCAGTAGTAGCGCGGCGATACTCACCGAAACAGCAAACCACTGTCTGCGCGTGCGTCTTTCGTCGGCGCGTACTCCGATGTAGGGGCCACTGAAACCGATGGCCCACGATGAGACCGCGGAAGCGATACCGAAGACCCAAGCCCGTACTCCCAGGTCACCGACAATCCAGATAGTCAGGTAAAGGGGGATCGCGAATTCGACTGCAGTGTTGCCCAGGTCGTAGGCGTACCAAGCCAAACGGGTTCGTTTACCCGTGGCCTCGACGTCTGTCGCGGGGTCGGTGTGCATTATGGCTTAGTGTACTATGAGTTCTCCGGTTGAGGACACTTCGGGGGTGCGGGATGAGCCGGGCATGATGAACGCAAACAACACCGGCAGGGACAGCCTTGGTCGGGCGAACCCGCCTCTCTTTCGCGAGGTGCAGCACTTCCGGCAGTGGTTCTTCTACGTTCCTATACTCATAGTCACGGTTGTGGTGTGGTGGCAGTTCATCCAGCAGGTTGTTCTCGGCCACCCGGTCGGGGAGAGCCCGATTCCGAACTGGCTGGCGTGGGGTCTCACCCTGGTCTTTGGTCTTGGTTTCCCGGCGTTCGCGGCCATCGTGCGCATGATCACCGAGGTCCGGCCGGGAGAGCTGTTGGTGAGGCTCTTTCCGTTCCGGGCGACGGTGATTGCTGTTTCGGACATCGCAGGTATGGAATCGCGCGAGTACTCGGCAATGATGGAATACGGGGGTTGGGGGATACGGGTCAGCCGGGTGCACGGCAAGGCCTACAATGCTTCCGGCAATCGAGGGGTGCAACTGGTAATGAGAGATGGGCGGCGCATATTGATAGGTACTCAGGAGGCCGAACGGCTGCTCGACGCGCTGCTGGCTGCTGGAGTCGGCTGAGCCCTGAGGGGCGGCCGCCGTCAACTGCGCCCGGTTGAGGGCGGAGCAAGAGGGGGAGGTGTGTCGATGAGAATCGTGGCAGCGCTAGGAGGAAACGCTCTTCTCAAGCGTGGGCAGCCTCTCACCGCGCAGAATCAACGCGAGAACGTCAAGGTCGCTGCCCGCGCTCTGGCCCCTTTGGTGCGTGACCACAGTCTCATCATCACTCACGGCAACGGACCGCAAGTTGGCCTGCTCGCGCTGGAGGCAGCGGCCTATTCCGGCGTCGAGCCGTTTACGCTCGACATCCTGAGCGCGGAATCGGAAGGCATGATCGGCTATATGATCGAGCAGGAACTGGGTAACATCCTGCCCGAGGATGTTCCTTTTGCGACAATTCTGACGCAGGTGGAGGTGGACCCGGCCGATCCGGCCTTTCAACACCCGACGAAGCCTATCGGACCTCAGTACTCTCAGGCAGAGGCCGAGCGTTTGGCACGTGAACACGGTTGGACGGTTGGACCCGACGCTGGCATGTTTCGGAGATTGGTGCCTTCACCGCGTCCGAGACGTATTTTCGAAGTGCGTGTGGTGGAATGGCTGGTCGATAAAGGAGTCGTGGTCATCTGTACCGGCGGAGGGGGTATCCCCACGATACTGACGCCCGACGGAGTTCTGATAGGGGTGGAGGCGGTCATAGACAAGGATCATGCCGGTGCGCTTTTGGCCACATCGCTGAAGGCGGAGATATTCTTGATGCTGACCGATGCGGAGGTGGTTTGGGAGAACTGGGGTACCGTTGAGGCGCGGGCCATCAGCCGGGCAGGGCCGGAAAGCCTCGAGGAGCTTCACTTCGCTGCCGGCTCAATGGGACCGAAGGTTGAAGCGGCTTGTGAGTACGCGCGGGCTACTGGGGGGCGCGCGGGGATCGGGGCGCTCGAGGATGCCGTCGCCATCATTGAAGGGAGGGCGGGCACGCTGATTTCCACGGAGTTCAGAGGCATCCAGTACCGGCCTTCGTTGTTCGATTCAGCGGTGGAATGACGTTCGCGGTGTCTCGGCTGAGGCTTCTCGGCTGATGGTGTCTCAGGTAGCATTTCCGTCGAACGCGCACTGGGCAGCCGCGGTTTCATTTTGAAACGAGTTCTTAGAGGATAGAATCTCCTTTCTAGGGGAGAATAACGGACGGGAGTGGATTCGAAACGGGCAGGTGCCCCTGACTAGAGACGGGAGCAGCGAATGAAGATAGCGCTTATCGGCCAGGCCGCTTTTGGAGAGGCGGTCCTGAAGGCTTTGCTTGAAGCCGGTGAGGAGTTGGCTGTGGTCTATATGCCGCCGGATACTGCCTCCGGGAAGGGCAACACTTTCAAGGAGCTGGCGGAGTCGAACGGCCTACCCGTCCGACAGCCGGCTAGGATGCGAGACCCGCAGGTGTTCGAGGAGTACAGGGCCTTCGGCGCCGACCTCAATGTGATGGCGTTCGTAACCGACATCGTGCCGCTATCCATTCTCAACCACCCCCGTCTGGGAACGATTCAGTATCATCCTTCACTTCTTCCCCGGCATCGGGGCGCAAGTGCCATGAACTGGGCCATCATCAACGGCGAGACGAAGACCGGCCTCTCCATCTTCTGGCCGGATGAGGGCTTGGATACGGGCCCGATCCTCTTGCAGAGGGAGGTCGCCATCGAGCCAGACGATACTCTGGGAACGGTCTATTTCGGGAAGTTGTTCTCCTTAGGCGTCGAGGCCGTGGCGGAATCGGTTCGCCTTGTCAGGGAAGGCAGGGCGCCGAAGATCGCACAAGATCTGGCGCAGGGTGAATATGAACCCATCTGCAAGAGCATGAACATCGACTGGATGTATCCAGCCGGCATTGTATACAACATCATACGTGGTTGTAACCCTTCGCCGGGAGCGACTACCACCCATAAGGAGGGCCGGCTCAAGATATTCGACTGCGAGAAACGGGCCATCAGCGGATCGGAGGCACCGGGAACCGTCACCCGGATCGCGGCCGATGGTTTCCTGGTAGCGGCCAGCGGAGGAAGCATCTTCGTCAAGCGGGTTCAGCCCGTCGGCGCGGCCAAGATAGCGGCTGCCGAGTATGCCGAACTGGTGGGACTGAAAGTAGGGGATAGGCTGGGTTAACTTGGAACATCAGCGCATGACAGGCGATGGCCCGCCGAGCGATTCTGAGGTCGCGGAGTGGGTGGGAGAAGAGGCCTTCACGTACTGGAGGCAGGTACAGGAACTGATCGAGTATATGTATCCTGACGTCTTCACGGCCGAGTGGCTCAACGGAGGGAAGAAGCACGGCTGGTCGCTCAGATACAAGAGGAGCAAACCTCTCTGCACGCTGATCCCCGAGACTGATCGTTTTGCCCTGCTAATAGTCTTCGGGGCACAGGAGAGGTCGAAGGTTGAAGGAATAAGAGGCAACCTTTCTGGCGAAATCTTACGGCAGTATGATGCAGCCATCACCTATCACGACGGCAAGTGGGTACTGCTAACGATCGACAGCGACGAAGCGGTACGGGACGCTGCATGTCTCTGGACAACGAAGCGGAAGCCTCGAAACAATGCGTGATTGACCGGCAACGCGACATACGAGAAGGAGGAGGTCGCGCCGGATATTAACCGCGTGTTTTTCGATAGTCTCCGCGACGAGGTGCCCTTGTCCGTATTTACTAGTCTGTGCGAATCCGCAGACGTATTGAAGCTTTTCAGTCGCGACCTCATACGCTACGATTAGCTGACCTTTAATCGAGCCCTGTGAGGCCGAAAGGAGAAGCTTAGGCATGAGCGCTTGCTCACGTGCCCATCCGGGTTGCCGCTGTCCGTGGGTTCTGCATCTTTCTTATCTCTTCCGCGGTGCCGTGCGCGTGTTCATTGGTGTTCCCGTGGAACTTGGTCCCGTGGAACCAATGGGCAGTGCTGCCAAGGCCGGTCGCTAGCCATGCCTCGCCGTGCCGACATCCACAAGATCATGCTGCTCGGATCCGGTCCCATCGTCATAGGACAGGCCTGCGAGTTCGACTATTCGGGTACCCAAGCCTGCAAAGTGCTCATGGAGGAAGGCTTCGAGGTAGTGCTGGTCAACTCCAATCCCGCGACCATCATGACCGACCCCTCGTTCTCCCACCGTACCTATATCGAACCTCTTGTGCCTGAAGTGGTGGCAAAAATCATCGAGGTGGAGCGGCCGGATGCCCTGCTTCCCACTTTGGGGGGGCAGACCGCGCTCAACTTGGCCGTCGCGCTTACCGAAGACGGTACTCTCGAGAAATACGGTGTCGAACTCATCGGTGCGGACTATGAAGCCATTCGCCGGGCCGAAGCGCGCGACGAATTCCGTGCCACCATGGCCTCCATTGGGCTGCGCGTACCTGACAGTGCCGTTGTGAGTTCCCTGGCCGGAGCCCGCTCCGCTTTGAATGACGGCCTTCACCTGCCCCTTATCATCCGGCCGAGCTTTACCCTCGGCGGGCATGGAGGAGGGGTGGCCGCCACCGACCAAGAGTTTGACGACGTGGTACAGGCCGGACTTGACGCCTCGCCAACCCACCAAGTACTTCTCGAAGAAAGCGTAATCGGCTGGAAGGAATTCGAACTCGAGGTCATGCGTGATCTCAAAGATAACGTGGTGATTGTCTGCTCCATCGAAAACATAGATCCTATGGGCGTCCACACCGGTGACTCCATCACCGTGGCCCCCCAGCAGACCCTCACCGACGTCCAGTACCAGCGCCTGCGGGATGCCTCGCTTGCCATCATCCGGGCCATCGGGGTCGAGACGGGGGGGTCCAATATCCAGTTTGCCTACTCACCGGAAACCGATGAGCTTGTGGTCATCGAGATGAACCCACGCGTAAGCCGCTCCTCTGCTCTCGCCTCCAAGGCCACCGGATTCCCCATCGCCAAGTTTGCTACCAAGCTTGCCGTCGGGTACACTCTTGACGAAATCGCCAACGACATCACCCGCAAGACACCCGCCTGCTTCGAGCCCACCATCGACTACGTAGTGGTCAAGACGCCGCGCTGGGCCTTCGAGAAGTTCCCCCAAGCCGATGCCCGCCTCACCACTCATATGAAGAGCGTGGGAGAACATGGCCATCGGCCGCACTTTCAAAGAGGCTTTTCAGAAATCCATGCGCTCACGTGAGCTGGATGTAAGCCCCGATATCCCCGAAGACAACGACGCGCTCGTGGCCATGATCGCCATTCCGTCGGCCGAACGTTATGACCTCATTCTTGAGGCCTACCGCCGGGGTGTGACACTGGAGGCCCTCTTCGCCGCTACTCTCATCGACGAATGGTTCCTGAATGAACTGCTGGAGATCGTGGAAGCCGAGCGGCATCTCCAGGCGTTTACCGAAAGGGGCGGTCTTTCCGCTCTGCCCCGAGAGGAACTGTGGCATGCGAAGCGGCTTGGCTTCAGCGATACGCGCATAGCCAAGTTCCTGGGAACGACAGAGGACGAAGTTCGTACCCGCCGCAAAGTTGATTCCATCATTCCCACATATAAAGCGGTCGACACGTGCGCGGCTGAATTTGAAGCCTATACCCCTTATTTCTACTCCACATACGAGGAGGAGAACGAAGCGTTGCCCTTCCCCGGCAAGGAGGTAGTTATCATCCTGGGGAGCGGTCCCAACCGAATAGGGCAGGGTATCGAGTTCGACTACTGCTGTGTGCATGCCGTTCAGGAGATGCGCCAACTGGGTTACCAGGCCGTCATGGTGAACTGTAACCCAGAGACGGTTTCCACCGACTATGACACCTCAGATCGTCTCTACTTCGAGCCCCTCACCTTCGAGGATGTGCTCAACATCATTGAAAATGAGAAGCCCCGGGGAGTGGTTGTACAGTTCGGTGGACAAACACCTCTCAAGATCGCCGAGCGTCTGCACGCGGCTGGTGTGCCCATCTTGGGCACTTCCCAGGAGGCCATCGACTTGGCCGAAGACAGGGAGCGTTTTGGCGAGGTTCTCCACCGACTCCGGCTGAAGGCGCCGGCCTTCGGCACCGTACGCAACGCCGAGGAGGCGCTCGTCGTGGCCGAGCGCGTCGGGTATCCGGTGCTGGTGCGTCCCTCGTATGTCTTGGGAGGACGGGCAATGGAGATCGTCTACGACGAGGAGACCCTGCAGCACTATCTACGGACTGCAGTCAAGGCGTCGCCACGTCATCCTGTCCTCATTGATAGGTTCCTCGAGCATGCTACCGAAATTGACGTCGATGCCTTGTGCGACGGAGAAGATGTCTACATTGGGGCCGTCATGCAGCATGTGGAGGAAGCAGGCGTACACTCCGGCGACTCGGCTTGTGTGATTCCCCCTGTTTCCATGGGTGATGAGGTGGTGCGCCGCATCGAGGAGCAGACGGCGGCGCTGGCTCGCGAGTTGGGCGTGGTAGGGCTCATGAATGTCCAATACGCCGTCCAGCATAGCGATCATGGCGGAGAGAACATCTACGTACTCGAGGTCAATCCGCGTGGTAGCCGTACTGTACCGTTTGTCAGCAAGGCGACCGGGGTGCCGCTTGCCCGGGTGGCCACGCGCGTAATCGCCGGCGGAAAGCTCCGCGAGATGGCGCTTCCGGGGTGGAAGGAGTCTATTGCCGCTGGCCGGGTTCCTTCCCGGCGCGATCTACAGCACGTCGCCGTGAAGGAGGCGGTCCTGCCTTTCCCCAGATTCCCAGGTGTTGATACCACGCTTGGACCTGAGATGAAGTCCACCGGCGAAGTGATGGGCGTGGGGGCCAGCTTCCCTGAAGCGTTCGCCAAGGCTTCGCTTGCAGCCGGTGACCGGCTGCCTCGCGAAGGCGCCATTTTCATGTCGGTCTCCGATGGCGAGAAAGATGCCGTGATTCTCATGGCGCTCGTATTGAGCACCTTGGGATTCCGTATTCTTGCAACCGAGGGAACGCACCGCGCTCTCACACTGAACGGCATAGAGTCGGAGGCAGTTCTCAAACATACTGATGGAATGCGGATGCGAGCTGCACAGATTGCGGCCCGGGCGGCTGCAGCCGAAGGTTTGGCGCTGGCCGGCGTTGCAGCTGCCGGACCTGAGAGCGCAGCCCCAGAGGCAAAGACCGGTTCGATCGCGCAAGATCTGGAGGACGCTGCCTCCATAACGACGATTGTCGATCTGATCGGGGCCGGACAGATCGATTTGGTCATCAACATTCCGCGGGGACGTGGGGCCCGGGCTGATGGATATGAGATCCGCCGGGCCGCTCTGCGCCGCGGAGTCCCAACCATGACCAACGCCGCCGCTGCTCACGCGGCCGTGCAGGCCATAGCCAATGCGCGCAGGAGTCGCGAAATCGTGGTTGTCTGCCTGCACGACCTGCACGGACGTCTGGCGTTGGCGGCCGCCGGCGGCTATGCTGCACAGGTGGAGGTGCAGCCATGAGCGATGGACTGGGGGGCGACGCAGAGGTCGAATCGTCCCACGCGGAGGAAGACTGTCGTATCCGTGGGCGCGTGAAGGCCAATCAGTCTTTGGGCGCCATGGTTCGAGTGACTATCGAGGTGGCCGGTTGGCGAGGTGCCCAACCTGGCCAGTTTGCGCTTCTTCAGTCTGAAGGATCACGCTGCTTCTTGGCCCGTGCTCTGTCCGTTTCTGACGAAGCCGAAGGCGATATCTCTTTTGTGATTGCTCCCATCGGCGAGGGTACGCGGGAGCTGTGCGATCTTGCAATCGGAGGCACGGTATGGGTACTCGGCCCTCTCGGCAATGGATTCGACATAGAGGCATTGTTCGCCGGAGGGGGACGAGTGGTAATTGTAGCGGGTGGCGCCGGTGTGGCTCCGTTCCCGCTTCTCCTCTCGCGGATGGGTGAGCGCTACCGTTGTCTCACATCGGGGCCGCGGTCGGCCGATCATCAACTGCCGGGGGACGTCCTGTCCCTTCCCTACGAGGTATTGATGCTGGCCGGTTTTCGCGACGGGATCCAGTGTGAAGCATTGAAACCGATACATGAAGCGGCCGCCCTCATGGGGCGGACGGGGCTGCGATACCATCTTGAGACGGTTACTGAGGACGGATCATGCGGCCGGGCTGAAAAGGTAACCGATCTGCTGCGGCGTCACGTGCGACCGGGAGACCGGGTGGCTGTGTGCGGACCTCGGGCCATGTGCGTAGCAGTATGGGACATATGTTCAAAGATGGCGGATGTTGAGACATGGTTTAGTCTTGAGGCCGGCATGGCTTGTGGAGTGGGCTCGTGTCACGGTTGCGCTGTTCGACTGGCCGGTGGGTCTTGGACGCGGGTTTGTCGTGAGGGCCCCGTCTTCTCCGGGAGGGAGGTCTTTGGTGCCTGATCTCTCCGTGCAGCTTGGACCGCTATGCCTCGAGTATCCGTTAATCAACGCCTCGGGCACAATGGACCTCTTCGAGCTGGCAGAGGTAGTCGGTTCTCACGTACTAACATCACCTCCGGTAGCGGCGTACGTGCCAAAGACGGTGACGCTGGAACCACGCCCGGGCAATCCTGCTCCCAGGGTATTGGAGACGGCCGGAGGAATGATCAACGCCATTGGGCTCTGCGGAGCCGGGCTGGAAGTGTTTGTGGACCATGATCTCCCGCGTGTGCTGTCACTCCCGTGTCCATCCATCGTGAGTATTGGCGGTTTTTCCAAGAATGAGTATGTGTTGCTTGCCAGCAGGCTCAGAGATGCCACCGAAGGGGCAATTGGAGGAGGATGGACCGCGCGCATCGGTCTTGAGCTGAATGTGTCCTGCCCGAATGTTCACTCGGGCTGCGCGTCAATTGGTGCGGATCCTCGGGAGACCGCTGGCGTAGTGGCAGCTGTTCGTGATGTGTGGCCCGGACTGCTGGTAGCCAAGCTCACTCCGAATGTGAGCGACATTGCCGCCATCGGGCGCGCGGCGGCCGCGGCAGGCGCTGATGCAGTTGCGGCCGTCAACACATACAAAGGGTTGGTGATCGATCGGAAGACCCTCCGTCCTTACCTGGGAAACGTAACCGGTGGGCTCTCCGGTCCGGCTATAAAGCCGCTGGCATTGCGAGCCGTCTACGAGCTGTTCGCAGCCGTTGAAATACCTATTATCGGGATGGGGGGTGTCGCGACTGTTCAGGATGTACTGGATTTCATATCGTGCGGTGCCACAGTGGTGGCTGTGGGCTCGGCCGGATTCCGTGAACCCTGTCTTACGCGCCGGTTGCGGTCTGAACTCGGGGAAGCTCTGGAAGCCCGAAGGCTTGAAGTGAGCGGGCTGGTGGGTATCGCGCATACCAAGACCTAAGCCTTCACCCAAGGTGGAGACTTAACACGATAATGTGCAAATATTCGTATTGCGTCTACGAGGGGGGTGTGTATAATGGCCGCCATGACCGCTATGAATCAGATTCCCAGTACGGTACCCCAAACGCCCGAGCGCAGTCAGCAGCAAAGGATGGAGGCTCTTCGTAGAGCTAATGATATCCGTTCAGAGCGTGCTCGTCTGAAGGCCCGGCTGCGCACCGGGGAGGTAGCCATTGGCGATGTCTTGGTTGATCCTCCCATGTGCATTCATACTGCCAAGGTGCTTGATCTATTGCTAGCCGTTCCGAAATTCGGCCGGGTCAAAGCCAACAGACTTCTCGAGCGTTGCCGAGTGAGCCCTGCCAAGACCGTCAATGGGCTGACGCCACGGCAGCGCAGAGAGTTGCTTGACATGCTGGACGGATGACCGACCCTCGCTGACTGGGGGGCGGCTATCGCTAGGCTTATCGTTATTTCCGGTCCGTCGGGAGCGGGTAAAGGCACTCTCATCAAGAGGGTGATGGCGCGTTTGCCTGGGCTCAAGCTCTCGGTGTCGGCTACGACACGGCCCCGGCGGGCCACGGAACGACAGGGTACGGACTATTTCTTTCTCACCCGGACAGAGTTCAAAGAGTGGATAGAACAGGGCCTGTTTCTGGAGTGGGAGGGGTATGCCGACAACCTTTATGGAACACCTGCACAGGCCGTGCGCAGCTACCTGCGCGATGGACACGACGTCATCCTGGAAATCGAATTGAATGGGGCCGGGACGGTTCTCGCGAAATGCCCCAGGGCTCTGATGATATTTGTTATGCCACCCTCGTTGCAGGAATTAGAGCGCCGGCTGAGGGGACGCAATACTGAGAGCGAAGAGGCTATTCGGAGCCGCTTGGCCCGGGCCAAGGAAGAGATGGCCGAGGTGGAGAGAAAAGTGCGGCGGGGCCTGCCTCCACTCCACTATGTTATAGTGAACGATAGCGTGAAGAGGGCGAGTGAAGAACTTGCCGGAATAATCGAGCAGACCAGGGAAGAGGATGAATAAACCGACCATCGATGAGATCCTGGCCGGTCTTTCGAAAACATGTGACCAGGATGCAGAAGAGCCCAATCGCTACACAGCTGCCATGGTGACCGCGAAGCGGGCTCGCCAGATCAACAGCTACTATCACAGCCTTGGTGAGGGCTCGGGGCTGGATAGTTTTGTTCCTCCGCCGGTGTCCTCGTTCTCCAAGAACTATCTCAGCATCGCTATGGCCGAAGCGGCCAAGGGCGAGGTCGCGTTCAGGTTGCGTCCCACCCGCCAGTAAGCGAATAGGGAGCGTGTGATGGCTGACCGGCCCGTGGTTCTCCTCGGGGTGACGGGAGGGATCGCCGCCTACAAAGCCGCTGAACTCCTTCGCGGCCTGCAGAAGGCCGGGATGGAGGTACGCGTGGTCATGACAGACGCGGCCACGCGGTTTGTCGGTCCGATGACCTTCGAGGTCCTGTCTGGTGCGTCGGTGCGCTTGGATCATGTCAGTGAGCTGCGCGCCGATTCCCGCATTACCCATGTGGAGGACAGCCGGGAGGCAGATATTATGGTCGTGGCTCCTGCTACGGCCAATACAGTGGCTAAGATGGCCAACGGCATCGCCGACAACCTGCTTACGTCGATGTTTCTTGCGTTCGGCAAAACGGTGGTTATCGCGCCCGCCATGAACACCAACATGTGGGAGCATCCCGCCACTCAGTACAATGTGAGACTGCTACGGGAGCGCGGGGTCTTCGTTGTCGAGCCGGGGGCTGGGGAGCTGGCCTGCGGAGATATCGGCTCTGGCCGCATGGCTGAGCCGGACAGCATCGTTGCAGAGGTCAAACTGCGGCTACAGGTGCAGCGTAAGCGCGATCTTCGCGGCATGCGCGTGCTTATCACCGCAGGGGGTACTCGGGAACCCATCGACGCGGTGCGGTTCATCGGCAACCGTAGCTCGGGCAAGATGGGGTTCGCCTTGGCCAGGGCGGCTTTTGACCGCGGAGCGTCCGTAGACCTAATAGAAGCGAATGTCGACATGCCGGCTGTCCCTGGGGTAAGGCAGATTGAGACTCCCACTGCCGGAGAGATGCACGCCGAGGTCCTGAAGCGCCTGCCCGATACCGACATCCTGATTATGGCGGCCGCCGTAGCCGACTACCGGGTGGCCGACGGTCCGGCCGGTGGCAAAATCGGTAAGAGTCGGGATGAGTGGTCCATAAGTCTCGAAGCAACGGCCGATATCCTGTGCGATGTAGCCGCTCACCATCAAGGCCAGTGCCTGGTGGGATTCGCCGCCGAGTACGGACTTGAGGGTCTGGACCGGGCCCGCGAAAAGATGGCGCGCAAACAGCTCGATATGATTGTCTTCAACGACATCTCGCGCACCGACATAGGTTTCGAGTCCGACTACAACGAGGTCCACATTCTGACTCACGACTCCGAGGTGCTAATCGAAAAGGCACCCAAAGAGACTGTGGCGGAACTGATTCTCGATAACATCGCCGTGGCCGTACGCGGCCGCCGGGGGGAGAAACCCCTGCCCGCATAGTAGTCAGTATTTCTGCCGGTGTGACCCATTTGGTGGGTGTAACAGAGCCGTTCTCAGCCCATGGTCACCGGCGATCCAGGGCTTGCCGGTGACCATGGGCTGCCGGTGTCTCTCTACTCCGACTCGGAATACACAACGCGCTCGACCTGTTTCGCGGAGGTGATAAGCCACTGGCCCTCCCACTCCGATTCTCCCAACTCAGTGGAGACCCAGCTCACGTTGTATTCATAGTACGAACACGTGTCGGGGGCGGTTGAATACTCTGTCACGAGAACCGGCACGGTGATCTCATCCGTGATTGGACATGTGAGCCTCCCGGCCAGGGAGTCGTAGTCGGGGATGGCTGAAAGGCTGATCCAGTAGCTATCTATCTGAGCAGATGCCCGCCGTTCGAGAAGCTCGGTGAGACCACTGGTGGCACCTTGGGCGAAGAAGGACCGGAGGTCCTCTTCTGTAGCAGTCTCCTCGATGGCCATGTCATAGAGGGTCTGGACAATATACACGCCGCTCTGCGCGTTCGTCATAGCGCTCTTGATGGTTGCCTCGTGCTCCACCTTATAGGCGTGGGCGCTGGACCACGACAGAGCGCAGAAGAAGAGGACTACCATGGCCAAAGCAAGCAACGCGCTGAGCAGAGGGCGGATGCGTCCTAGCGGGCTGTGTGAGACTCCAGGGACTTGGCTCACGCGGACCGTACGGAGTGATTCTCCTATATGGACCCTTCGGAGGCCCATGATACTCATGCCGGTGGTCGTAGCCCGCGGCCTCTCTCTCCGTCTGATGGCCCACCATCCTGTCGCGGCGGCGACAGCGGCAACCAAGAACCACAGAAAGACCAGCCAGAGAGGGTTAAGGCCGGGTAGGGGCGTATGGGCCGCCGGACCCCAGAAGTAGACCGTCAAAGGCACAAGGGCCAAGACCAAGGGGACGGCCATCCAGATGCTTACGTCCATCATGCGCGCGATCCACCGCATCCAGGCCGGTGCCTCGGGAAGTCCCGGTCCGCCCGGCAAGACGCCTCGCTCTTCCAGAATCCGTGCCGCCAGGATTTCAGGGCTGCCGAATCGGGCGAGAGCTCCATACTCATCACCCGAGGTTTCCTTTGCGGCTTCCGCCAAGTGGCCTCGGATCTCAGCAACCAGGTCATTAGTTTCCTCTGGTCCCAGGACTTCTAGTTCCTTGGCGAGTCGAAGAAAAAAGTCTTCGGTGCCGGTGCGCGGCGTAGTCAAAGCTGTTCACCTCCCTGTAGACGATGCATCGATTGCACTAATGCATCCCATTCTCGTGTGGCTTCAGTCAGAAAGGTGGCCCCTTTGCCGGTGATCGCGTAATACTTGCGCGGGGGCCCGCTGTTCGTCTCTACCCAGCGTGAATCAAGCATCCCATCGGCCTCCAGTCGTTTGAGTACGGGATACACTGTGCTCTCTCCTGCGACCAGCCGGCCGGGGGAGAGTAACTCCTTGACTATGGCATAGCCGTGAAGCTCGCCTCTGAGGGTGAGAAGTTGCAGGACAAGGAGTTCTACTGTGCCTTTCCTGAGCTGTACTAGCCATTGATCGGTGTTGTCCAAGAAGATCTCCCGCAGGTCCTTCACACTACTACGTTATGCAGTATATTACACTATGCGTAGTAGTGTCAAGGATCAATGGCAGAATCAGTGAAAAACCGGGAAAGGATCGGGGAGAGATAGATATGCCGGAGATATGCCTGGTCTCTTCCGGCAGGCAAAGACCAGCATATACCTCGCAGAGGACAGGGAAGACGATTCAGAATGAACCGTAGCCACCCACCGCGTCTCTTGCAGTGGGTGGCTACGGTTGAGATGGATTCTTAGGCGGTCTCCCGCATAGCCTGTATCTCTTCGGCGGCCTTGATCTGCTCCAGAGCTTTGGCCTCAATCTGGCGGATGCGCTCGCGGCTGACGTTGAAGCGTGAACTTACCTCGGCCAGCGTACGGGGATGCTCACCCTTGAGCCCGAATCTGAGTTCAACAACCTTTCGCTCTCGCTCGTCCATGGACTTGAGAACCCGGTCGAGGCAGTCTTTGGCAATATTTCTGGCCACCTC
>CAZOJR010000010.1:1708-5240 GCA_964580165.1 uncultured Gaiellales bacterium | reverse complement strand
GTGTCCGCTGGTTCTCGATGAAGTCGCCTAGCTCGGCGTCTTCTTCATCACCGATAGGTGTCTCCAGAGAAGTGGTGCGCTGCGCGATCTTGCGCATTTCCTGGACCTCGTGCGGTTCTACACCGAGTTCGGCGGCGAGATCGTCGTCGTTGGGCTCCTTGCCGGTCTCTTGAAGAAGTTTGCGCTCAGTACGAACCATTTTGTTGATCTTCTCAATCATATGCACCGGGATGCGGATATTGCGATCTTGGTTGGCGATGGCCCGAGTAATAGCCTGCCTGATCCACCAGGTGGCGTAGGTCGAGAACTTGTAGCCTTTGGTGTAGTCGAACTTCTCCACGGCTCGAATAAGACCCGTGTTTCCCTCCTGGATGAGGTCGAGGAGGTCCATGTCTTGGGTGTAGTAGTTCTTGGCGATGGAAATTACGAGACGCAGGTTCGACTGTATCATGCGGTCTTTGGCCCGTTTGTCGCCGGCTTCGATGAGTTTGGCCAGCTCGATCTCTTCTTCTTTCGTGAGTAGGGGTATCTCGCCGGCTTCTTTGAGGTAGAGTCGCAACGGGTCGTGTGTGACCGTCTCGATAGAAAGATCGAGGGTGGGCTCGGTCGGCTCAAGAACCCCCTGGGTGACTGGGCTTTGCTCGTATATTTCGATGGATTGGTCGAAGAGCTGAGAGTACAGATCCTCGATGTCCTCCATGGCCATATCGAACTCTTCGACCAGCGCCATGATCTCGTCACTGGTTACATAACCGCGCTCTTGGCCGACCTGAAGTAAATCCTGGACGTCCGCGATAGCGCGAACGTCGATGGTGGCAATATCACTTTCTCTCTGCACTGTCTTCTGCTATCCTCTTTGTAGGCTTTATGCTTTCTAATTCCATACCATCTCTTGACGCAAACCACAGCAGTATACTCTCTATGGCTATCTGTGTCAATTCAGCGCTTCTGCTAGTGTATTGTTCCATTGTACCGAACAAACGTTCGTAGCGCAATACCTCTTTGAGGTAGCGCTGTCCTGAACAAGACGGGGGAGCCATTCCTCAGAGTTCCCTTGGAGCGCTAGACACCTCGAATCTCTCGGCAGGTTCTATTTGTCGTACCGCTCTGTCCGGGCTCTATCTGTCAATTTATGTGTTGGCCGCTGCTTGTCTCACTCCTTCCCGCCGACGCCGCTTTGTGAGACATTCATGAAGTGAGAGACTTGTGAAGTATGAAGTAAGAGAGCGTTGACTACTCAGATAAGGAGGCACGGTGAACGCCGACCTCTCCTCGGTTTCCAATCTGCCCGTTACGCTCGCGCTCGATACTGAGGGCGGTGACAATGCGCCTGCCGAGATCGTGGCCGGAGCCGTCATGGCGGCTTCGCCTATTCTGCAGGTCCTTCTGGTCGGACGGCCCGAAGTAGTGGAACCGCTGCTGGTTGGTGCCGATCGCGATCACATTGAAGTTGTCCCCAGCGGATCGGTGATCACTTCTGATCAGGAGCCGGCCTCGGCGGTCAGAGCGATGCAGGATTCGTCCATAGTGGTGGGTGCGCGCACTGTGGTTGAAGGCCGTTCGCAAGGATTTATCTCGGCGGGCAGCACGGGCGCGATGGTGGCGGCCGGTCTCCTTGTCATCAGGCGGGCCGGAGATATTCGCAGACCGGCTATCGTTACTACACTGCCAGGCCAAAAGGGGCCGGTAGTAATGCTCGACGCAGGGGCAAATGCGGATTGCCGCCCCGAACATTTGCTGGAGTTCGGCGCGCTTGGGACGGCGTATGCGCGTACCATTCTCGGGATAGAAGAGCCGCGGGTTGGGCTGCTGAATATCGGTGAAGAAGAAGGCAAGGGAAACGAGTTGGCGAAGGCGGCGTATGCGCGTTTGAAAGACTCCGGCCTCAACTTCGCTGGTAACGTGGAAGGCCGCGATCTGCTCTGCAACGCGGTAGATGTGGTGGTAACCGATGGCTTCACCGGCAACGTGGCTCTCAAACTCCTGGAGGGCTGTGCCTCCTCGCTCTTTGTCAGGATCAAGAGCGCCGCAGCCGGGAACATGAGGGCGAAGGTTGGAGGGGCACTGTTGCGGCCGTCTCTCCGGGGTCTGCGGAAGAGTCTGGATCCGGAGGAGTACGGAGGCACGTACTTGCTGGGAGTGCGGGGGTTGGTCGTCATCTGCCACGGCAACTCGACGCGGCGCGCCGTGGCCAACGCGCTTCGCTTTGGCGCGGACGCTCTCCGCAAAGGGGTATTGAACGCGGTGGACGAGGAATTCGCGAAGATCGTACCGAGCCGGGAGTCTGCCGGTTCTTGACAGGCGTTGGTACAATGACGACGGCTCAACCGATGCCGTGGCATCGCCCGAGATACCAGACAGTAAGGAGTACAGATGAGCAAAGACGAGATCCTCGCTAAGGTGCGCGACATCCTGGTCGATCAGTTGGGCGTGGATGCAGAAGCCGTCACGCTGGAAGCCTCTTTCCAGGATGACCTGGACGCCGACAGCCTGGACTTGGTGGAGCTCATCATGGAGCTCGAAGACCAGTTTGGGATCAAGATCAGCGACGAAGAAGCGCAGACGCTCACCACTGTCGGCGCGGCGGTGGACTTCATCGCCGCTCGTATCTAACCACAGTCGCTCTACAGAATGGGAATGTGGGAATTGCCGGCGCTTGTGCGGGCGGTTCCCGCGCATCTTTTCCAGCGGCCGCCTCGGCCCGGGTCTTTGTCTGAGGCGCGGCGGCCGCCCGGTGGTGTAACCCTTCAGAGACTGGTAGAGCAGTTACCGGCAGACCTCAGAACGAAGGCTCTTACCCATTCCTCATGGGTTGACGAAAGGACTCAGTCGTATGAGCGCCTTGAATTCCTGGGCGATAGTGTGCTCGGTCTTGCTATAGCCTCGGATCTCTGCCGGCGATATCCGGATAACGAAGAAGGAGAACTGGCTCGGATGAAGGCGTTCATCGTGAGCCGGGCGAGTTGCGCCCAGGTGGCCCGGCGCGTCGATGTGGCCGGGTTGATCATCGAGCAGGCACCCGCCCCCGAGCCTAAACGCCGTGAGATCTCAGGTAATGAAACCATCCTCGGTAACGTACTGGAGGCTCTAATCGGCGCGGTGTTTCTTGCGCACGGATTCGAACAGACCCGGCTGGCCATAGTTGATGCCTTCGAAGATCCGGTATGCCGTCAAGGGACACGTTGATTACAAGACGGCGCTCCAGGAACTCCTTGCCTCGCGGGGATTGCAGCCGGCGTATCGTTTGGTGGCAGAGGCGGGTCCTCCGCACGCACGGATCTTCACGTCCGAGGTCTGGGTGGATGGCGCTTCGCGCGGCCGGGGTAAGGGGACCACCATCAAGATGAGTGAGCAGGCCGCGGCCGAGGAAGCCCTTGCCTCGCTCGGAACACGCGGCGAGGGTCGCGGTCGCTGAAGTGGTGCACCTGCGCTCTATCCGTCTGCGGGGTTTCAAGAGCTTCGCGAAGCCCACGGAGTTGATGTTCGAGCCGGGAGTTACTGTGATCATCGGTCCTAACGGCAGTGGCAAGAG
>CAZOJR010000010.1:493-1698 GCA_964580165.1 uncultured Gaiellales bacterium | reverse complement strand
CTTGCATTTTAAACGAATAGATATGCACGGTTTTAAGTCGTTTGCCGAGGCGGTCAGCGTCGAGTTCGACCGCGGCATCACAGGTATCGTCGGACCGAACGGCAGCGGCAAGAGCAACATCGCCGATGCCGTTCTCTGGGTGCTGGGTGAGCAGAGCCCCGGCAATCTGCGGGGACGTACGATGCAGGATGTCATCTTCTCGGGTGCCGGTGGACGCAAATCGAGTGCTGTCGCTGAAGTCGGCCTCATCTTCGACAATGGAAGCGGTGCGCTTCCCCTCGATTACGAGCAGATTGAGGTCACGCGCCGTCTGACCCGTGACACCGGTTCAGAGTACCGTTTGAACGGTAATCCGTGCCGGTTGCTGGATGTCCAGGACCTGGTTGGTGGCTTGGGCCTCGGGCGGGAGATGCACAGCGTCATCAGCCAGGGGAAGGTAGAGGCGCTTCTCAATTCCACCCCCGAAGCCCGGCGGGCCATGGTGGAAGAAGCCGCCGGTCTGGCCCGTTTCAAAAAACGGCGTGAGCGGGCTCAGACCAAGCTGGAGCGGACCAGGCAGAATCTTCTGCGGGTCGGTGATATAGAGCGTGAAGTCAAGACCGCCCTCCGGCCTCTCCGGCGGCAGGTGGAGGCGGCCGAGCGATTTGCCGAGGCTACTGAGCAATGGGCTCTGGCGAAGGCGCGGCTGCTGATCCACAGTCTGATAGAGGTGGGCGCTGCCTGTGACCGGGCGGGAGGAGAATCGGATCGGCTCCGGATGGAGAGGGAACAGATCGAGGCGTCTCTGGCGGATCTGCGACAGCGGCGATTGCAGGAGGAGGAGCAGTTTGACGCGGCGCTCAAATCGCGGGAGACGGTAACCGCTGCTTATCACCAGATCCGGGTGGGCGCCGAACACATGGCGTCTCGAACGGTTTCGTTGCGGCAGCGGCTTGTTCGCACCGAAGGAGAGCTGGACCGGGCGAAAAGGCGGCTGGATCTTGCCCGCGCCGAGGCTGCCTCTCTTACATCGCTGGTTCAGACCATGAAGACCGATACTGGGGATGAAACCCGGTTACACAGAGTAAGCAGATGGGTGGAGACGCTGCAAAGCACTCTCGATAGTCTGCTCCCCGAGTACCGGGCGGCTGCAGCTGAGGAGGACGATCTCAAAGACGTGGTGTTTGAACTTGAAGCGGGGCGATCACGAGCGCTGCAAGATCGAG
>CAZOJR010000010.1:0-483 GCA_964580165.1 uncultured Gaiellales bacterium | reverse complement strand
GCTTGGGACGATGCTCGCTGCCCGGCGCGCGCCGAGTTCTTGCGCCGCGAAGTGGAGGAGCGAGGACGCGTTGGAGCTCAATTGGCCACTTTGGCGGATGAGGTACGTGCCCGTCTTGAACAGTTGGAAGCCGAAGATGCCCGTATGCGCATTGGCCTGGAGGCGGCCGATATAGAACAGGGCCAAGCAGAGCAAGATTTGGATAAAGCTTTGGCTGCGCGCAATGCCGCCCGAGATGAGGTTGATGAGATCTCCCGGCGGGAAGCTGCTTTGGCTGAGACGCTTTCCGGTATCGAATCCAGGCTGACTGTGCTTACCGGCATACTGGCTCGAAGAGAGGGCGCGCCGGCCGGGGTCCGCCGGTTGCTCGATACTGACGAAGAATGCCGTCTTCTCACCGATGCCCTCACCGTCGAACCGGGATATGAACGGGCGGTCGCCGCGGCTCTCGGCCCGCTTATCGAAGCAGTCGTCTTCCCCGCG
>CAZOJR010000009.1:3593-19388 GCA_964580165.1 uncultured Gaiellales bacterium | reverse complement strand
TGGTTCTGAGCCTACATACATCACGGAAAATGAGAGTGGCCCTCTTGTAGGTGGCGAACCGGCGGGCGAAACCGATGGTGAGAGTGTCGGGGCGTAATGGCGGGTGGGTGGGCGATCCCAGTCCACCGGTGCTGCGCCTACCCCGTGCCTGCCATGCCGCTTGTTCACGAGCATAAGCGACGAGCCGCTCACGCAACCGGCTGTGGGCACGCCACAGCTCCAAATCTGGTATGCGCTCCACCCGCTGCCAGGCTTCGGCGGTCGAGGTGTCTTCCCGCCAGCGTGGCCCCAAATAGTGATCGTAGAGCCGCTCCATCTCCGAAGCCACCCAGGTCTTTGTGTGCACTCCGTTGGTAACCGACTCGATGGGCATCTCGCTCAAGGGAAAATCTACCCAGCCGGGCTGCATCATACGGGCGGTGGCACGGCGATGGAGCCGGCTGACGGCGTTGCGCCGCGGCGACTGGCGCAGCGCCAAGACGGCGACGTTGAAGTCTTCATGGAGCGCGTCGCGATTAACCCGGCCCATGCGCATAAACTGGTCGGTCTGCAACCCCAACTCGTTCAGGTATTCTCCCAAGTAGTTATCTATCAAGGGTTCCGGGAAGAGATCGAAGCCGGCGGGAACCGGAGTGTGCGTAGTGAAGAGCGTACCTGCGCCGGTAGCCTGGCGGGCCTCGTAAAAGGAAAGCCCCGCAGCCTTTATGACCTCCCGCATCCGTTCCAGGCTCGTGAATACCGTGTGCCCCTCATTGAGATGGAAGACCTGCGGACGGACACCCAGAGCCCTCACCACCCGCATGCCGCCGATGCCAAGTAATAGCTCCTGAGCAATCCGCTCCTCGGAGCCTCCCCCATACAGCTCACTGGTGATGCGCTGGGCGGTGGGATCGTTCTCCGGCAATGCGCTGTCCAGTAAATACAGAGAGACGCGCCCCACCTGCGCTTTCCACACCCGTGCCCAGACAGTGCGTCCCGCCATGTCCAGTGACACCTTGAGAGGTTCACCAGAAGCGCTCGAGAAGGAGGCTGCGGCCACCGGAACCATCGCTTCCGATCCGGCGGGGCGCCACACATCGCCTGCCATCACAGGACGTATGGGCAAGGTGCCGAAGTCGTGGGTGCGGTATTCCTCGTACTGCCAGCCTTCTTCGTCTAGTTGCTGGGTGAAATATCCCTTGTTGTACAGGAGTCCGATCGCCACCAAGGGAATGTTCAGCGCGCTCGCCGCTTTGAGATGGTCGCCCGCCAGCACACCCAAGCCTCCCGAATAGATGGGCAGACAAGCCGTCAATCCATACTCCATGCAGAAGTACGCTATGGACAGATCCTTGCGGTCGGGATACGTAGTACGAAACCACCCCGGCTCGGACATGTAGTGGCGGAGATCATCCAGAGCCTCATCTTGGTGAGCGAGAAAGGCGGAGTCGCCGGCCGCCTGCTCCAAACGCTCGCGAGAGATGCGGCGTAGCAACAGCATAGGGTTGCCCTCGCATTTCTCGAGCATTTCTGGATCAAGATGCTGGAACACCTTGTACGCGCGACTGTCCCAGTTCCAGCGCAAGTTGAGCGCCAGTTCTTCCAGACCTTTGAGACGTGGGGGTATGTCAGGATGGACACTGAACTGATGGATCTTCACCGCGAAATCCCCCCGCAAACGGTCGCCCTACGTTTACTCCACACCGCGACCTCAAACGACGCGGACGGCCTCATTATCCCATACGACGTGGCGGCGAAGAGACCTCCATCGGCCTACAGAGTATCGCTAGGCTAGAACGGCGAAAAAGACCAGCCCCGACCGGCCAGCCGTTCCGCCCTGCGGAGCCCTACACGGGTGAGAGCAACGTGGCCGATACCGGTCCACTCCACTACTCCCCGGTCGGCCCAGAAGTCCGAGGCCTGCTCGACTTCCTTGTCTGAGCGACCGAGTTCCATTCGCACTTCATTGTAGGAAACGGCGTTCTTTGCCGCCCTTCCGGCCAACTCATACAAAACGTGCAGATAGTCGTGTTCGAGGCTGCGAGCGGTATCCAAGACAGACATCGCACTTCTCCTCTCCTTTGGCGCGACAACAGTCTCAGTTTGTCAGGATATCCCTGAACACGTCCTGAACGCTTTCGCACACGAAGCAGGTACCGTAGAGCAGAGACCCGGGGAGGCAGTGCCGCAGTCCTGCTCTACACTCAGTATTGCTACATACTGCTCCGTGCTTAGATTCGTCTCGGCGAGGTTCGTTCTCAGCGGATACCCAGGGACTTGTGGGTCTGAAGCGATAGCCGCCACTCGGGGTGGCTCATCACCAGCGCGACGGCACGCTCGATGGATGCACGATCTCCCCCGTATTCAGGCTGGATGGAAACAACAGCACCGGGATGCGCCGCGGCCAGCCGCTCCGCGGCGGCCGCGGCCAAGAACTCATCGGCCACCAGCTTGATCTCATCGACGAATCCCTCCCATTCAGGCGAGATAACGTAGTCGGGAGGCTTCGGACTCACCACGGCCCAATCGAAGCGAAGGCTCGGGAGATCGGCCGCGGACAGCGCTTGAACACCAGCGGAGCCTACAGCCGTGATTTCGGGTATGGCGGTCGCACCTCCCGCAAATCCCGCCTCGATCGGTGGCGATACCTCTCCCTGCAAGACCGGCGGTAGCCCCAGGGTCCCATTTGTTTCTAAATGCACGCATACGCCCTGCAAGTGCGCTTCAGCAACGAGTTCCACAACACCATCAGCCTGAAGTAGAGGTTCGCCTCCAGTAATACAAAGCCGTGGCAAATCAATGCGAGCGACAATTTCCTGGGTTGTCATTTCAATCCCCGCGCCAATATCCCAGCTCTCCGGCGCATCACACCAGCGCGTGCATTCCAGACCGAGCACCGGCGCGTTACACCCCGCCAGCCTCACAAAGGTCATTGGAACACCGGTCCAGTAGCCCTCCCCCTGGAGCGAATCAAAGATCTCGACAACACGAAGCGTGGCTCTCATGAGACGGCGCTCTCCCCTTCACCGCAGTCCAACCGAAGCGGCCGCTCAGGCCGTCACTTCCACATAGGAGTTCGGCCCCTCAGCGAGCCGCACCCGTACAACCGGCAAACCGGCTTCTTGCAGGCGTTCGAAGATCCAGGCGGCAATCGCCTCCGCCGTAGGTACGAAGGAGAAGACCTCGTTCAGCATCCGGTGATCGAGAAGCTCAACGATGAGTTCATCCACACACCGCTTGAGTTCTGCGAAATCCATAACCATGCCGGCAGTAGGACCGGAATGCTGCGGCATGCCCGCCACAGTGACCTCGAGGCCATAGGTATGCCCGTGAATCCGGCAGCACTTACCCTGGTAGTCGGGCAGTCTATGGGCAGCCGCGAATGTGGTCGCGACAGTCACTGTGGTCTTCATGAACGTCCGTCCTGCTCATACGGCAATGGATCAACAGCCCCGGCCGCGGCAAAGGCCTGCAGCCGCGCCTGGCATGTGTCACAAACCCCGCAGGCCGGCCTGCGACCTTGATAGCACGAGTGGGTCAGATCATAACGTACGCCGTGATCAAGCCCCCATCGCACAATCTCCGCCTTGGACCAGTGAACAAACGGAGCGTTCACTCGCAACTGGTGTTTGGTACCGAAACACACAGCTCGATCGACCGCGTCGACAAACTCCGGACGGCAGTCAGGGTACCCGGTGTAATCATCATGATGGACCCCCAGCCAGAGTATTGCCGGGCCCTCCGTATCCTGCAGCGAAGCCATATGCGCCACGAACAGCAGGTTGCGGGCCGGTACGTACGAGGGAGCCACCCCTTCCAGAGATGCCAGATCGCGCCTCTCGGGAAGAGGGATATCGCTATCAGTGAGCGCCGAGCCACGGATGGACGGCAATTCAACTACCCGGTGCTCCATTCCGAGGGCGGCCGCCACGGCCCGGGCCGCCTCCAACTCCACGGCGTGTTTCTGCCCGTAAAGAAAAGTGTAGGCCTTAACCGGCTCCCCGGGATGACGCTCCACAATCCACGATGCCAGAGTCGTCGAATCCAGGCCCCCACTCAAAAGGAGGCAATGGGCGCCCGAAGGTGCGGGCGCCGTTTCGGCCGCCCGCCCAGTCACAGTCTTTCTCTCGTCCCGTGTTCGGCACGCACGATAGTTTTGATGTTGCCCCGCACGGAGAAATCGGCGGTAACCCGCATCCACCGGGGATCCAGCAGTAAAACGAGATCATCCAGAATCTGGTTCGCCACAGCCTCGTGCGAGATGTGCCGGTCACGGTAGCCGTTGATATACAGCTTGAGCGACTTAAGCTCTACAATCCAGCTACGTGGTTGATAGCGTATCTTGATAAGAGCAAAGTCGGGGTAGCCGGAACGCGGGCAAAGACACGTGAATTCCGGGATATCGAACGAAATCAAGTACGGTCGCTCCGGGCAAGGCCCGGGCCACCGCTCGAGTTCATTCTCCCGGATGGCAACAGTCCCGTAGAGTTCCTTCGACGCCTTGGTGTTAGGGGTTTCGTGCATACGGGAAGTATACCTTGCTAGTATTCTGGCGATGATTGTGTCGGCACACTGGGAGGAATGATGGAAGAACAGGTCTTCCGGAGGATCTTGCTAGGCTATGACGGCTCAGAAGATTCAGAGAAAGCGGCCACATTGGCCATCAAGCTGGCTCAGAGGTTCGACGCCACCATCATCGTCTGTCACGCCTTCGGGCACATGCCTCTAACCTCTAAACCCAGTGAAGTGAGACGTCTGGTCAACCCACTGGTCGAGCGCCTCACCAAGCTGAGTGTAACCACCCTTGTCTCCATCCCGGACGCGGTGCCCGCCCAAGGCATCCTCGATGCCGCCGAAGAGCACCGCGTCGATCTGATCGTCATGGGTAGCCGTGGACGGGGTACGTTCGCCAACCTACTGCTTGGCTCCACCTCCGAACGCGTACTCAGGTATGCCAAGGTGCCGGTGCTGATCGCCCGCTGAGACCAGCGCTGGCCACGACATACGTTACCCGGGGTAAGTACGTGGACTACCCAGGATGAGCGCGTAGCCGCACCGGACTGCCTGGCCGCGCGGAGGAAACAAAACCACGAACGTCTCCGTTTTCCTACTTCGCCGGGAACTCTCCGATACGGGCCGTTCCAAATCTCAGCGTTGTCACTCAAAGAACAGCCTGCTATTGTGGATTTGCCTTTTATCACGCGGCATCGCGGGCCCGGTGTGAAGAGCATCAGACGACGCCGCACTGTCCATACGCGTGCCCATACAGACCCGAACGCGGAGTGCGTATGTCCCTAGGAGAAATCATCGTCTCGAGAGTGGGTTCTCGCAGAGTGCTATACACTCTCACCGCGATCCTGTTTTTGACCTTCCTCGACACCACGATCATGAGCGTCGCCCTCGCTGACCTTCAGGCCACCCTGCACACCAGCGTGTCTGACCTTCAGTGGGTCATAAACGCCTATGCTCTCGTTTTCGCAAGCCTCATGCTGGCCTTCGGCACACTCGGAGACCGTATCGGCCGCAAGAAAGTAATGCTGAGTGGCGTGGCCGTGTTCATCGCGGGTTCGCTATTCGGTGCCTTAGCGCCCAATACCGGTTCGCTCATTGCAGCCCGGGCGATCATGGGTCTCGGAGCCGCAGCTTGCGAACCCGGGACTCTCTCTGTTATCCGTCAGATCTACCCCGACAGCGGTGAACGTGCCCGAGCTCTCGGTCTCTGGACCGCGGTAGCCGGACTGGCATTGGCCATGGGACCGGTCATCGGAGGAATCCTGGTGGGCCTCGGAGGCTGGCCGGCCATCTTCTGGTTCAACCTTGCTGCCGGCGTGCTGATCCTGCCGTTCGCCGTTTCGGCGGTTCCGGAGAGTTCCGACCCGGAGACGGGCAAGGCCGATGTACTAGGCTTCATACTGGGGCCAGTGGCTCTCGGCACCCTTGTGTTCGCCATCATCGTCGGCGAAACGGCCGGCTATACCGCGCCGCATGTCCTTGCCCTCTTCGCTATCGCCGCAGTCGCTGGCACACTGTTTGCCTTTGCCGAGCATCGCAGTTCGGCACCCGTGCTCAATGTGAACTACTTTCGCCGATTGCCGTTCTCAGGATCACTGTTCGTCGCCTTCTGCACCTATTTTGGCGTGTTTTCTATCTTCTTTCTTACTGCGCTCTACCTGCAAATAGTCCTCGGCTATAGCGCGTTCCGCATCGCCGCATTGTTTGTCCCTATGGCGCTCGGCATGATAATCGCGTCGTCGTTTGCCGGCAGATGGGTTGCGCTGCGAGGTCCGCAGGTGCCGGTGGCAGTTGGCTGCCTCGTGGCAGCAGCAGGTGTGTTGTTGACCGATTTAGCACTGATCGGCGACGTGACCTTCGTTCCTCTCGTGCTGTCTTTGACGCTGGCCGGTATTGGTTTCGGCGTGGCGGTGGTACCCATCACATCGGTGGCTCTGTCCAGCCTTCCGGCCAGGCATTCGGGAATGGCCGCATCGGCCACCACCACCAGCCGTGAAGTCGGCACTGTCTTGGGAGTAGCCGCATTGGGCTCTCTGTTCAACACCCAACTCACCAGCTACCTCACCCAGCGTCTGACGGAATTAGAGGTGCCACCCGAGTATCAAGACATGATCGTTAACCTGGTCCTGACCGGGCAGAGCAGTGGAAGCGCAGCCGAAGCGGAAGCTCTTTACGGGCCAATCGTAGGTCGAGTAGTGGCCGCCGCCTTCGACGCCGTACATAGCGGTGTAAGCAGATCTCTACTGGTAGCGGGGTGCGTGATTCTCGTCTCGGGGATCATTGCCTGGGTAAGCTTTGCCCCCCGGAGACTGACCACAGACGATTGAGGACCGGACCGGTTCGTCCAGAGCCCGTGGCCCGGGTGAAACCGGGCCACGGGCTTGAGCAAGATCGCTAGGCAACGATCCGGTATGAAGCCGTTATTGGCGTACACGGCTTTAGCATCGCCCAAACCGGGCACAACTGATCCTCAGCCACAACCAGAGCCTTCGTAACCGCCTCAGGGCTCACTCCCGTACCGTGCACGGTGAACTCAAGCGCAATCTCGGTGACAACCGTTGGATGCTCATCACGACGCAGACCCCGGGCATTGACCTCCAAGCCCTCTAACGGCTGCTTCATGCGGTTGAGTACCAGAGCGAGGGTGTTCCCACTGCAGGCGGCCAGGCTGGCCAGTAGCAGCTGGAGCGGCGTGGCTCCGGCTCCGGCGTCTCCGGGCTGCAAAGGATAGTCAATGGCAACTGTGTGCCCGCCTGTCGAGACAGTAAAACGCATCCCGCCCTCGTGAACGGCATGCACATTGAGTTCGCTGGGCATGTTTACTCCTCTGGTTATCATCCGCGTCAGACCAGAACCCAGACCCGGGCTGATGCAAACGCCGCGCTCTACGCCCTGCCGATAACCATCCGGAGCGGATCGACTTCGTTGCGCAGCGTGGTCAGCTCCTCCTCTGTCGGAGGATCGGTACAGCCGAGATCGGCAGACACGAGCAGCTCGAAACCTGTCTCCGATCGGACCTTGTCCACGTCCACGCCCGGATGCAGAGACTCGATCATCATTGACTTGGTTGTCTCTTCGAAGCCCATGACCGCCAGATCGGTGATGATCTTGTAGGGACCGCCCTCGGGCAGGCCCGCTTCTTCACGCGAACCATCGCCGGTCAAAAAACCGGGTGAGGTAACGAAGTCACACTTCTCGACAAAACGAGCCCTTTCGTGCACGGTCATAACCATCGTCCGCCAGCACAAGGAGGCGAAGTCGTTGGCCCCACCGCTGCCCGGGAAACGCACTTTGGGCTTGTAGTAGTCACCGATGCAGGTAGAGTTGATGTTCCCGTACTTGTCGATTTGGGCGCCACCCAGAAAGGCGTAGTCCACGTATCCGCGGCAACAGGTGGTCATCATCTCACTCATACCTGCGGCCATGACCGCCTTGTGAAAGGTGCGGGAATCCCCCACTGAGATGGGCATCTGTGGCAGCACCGGTGCTACCCCGCCAGCCTCAAACAGGATGATCAGATTGGGCGAATAAACCTTCTGTGCCAGCATCGCAGCCGCGCAGGGAGCGCCTGTTCCCACAGCCACGGTCTTACCGTCTTCCAGATACCGTGAGGCGACACAGATCATCAGTTCCATCATGTTGCATTCGGGTGCCATATCTTTCAGCTCCTTCGCCTCAACCGTCAGTCGGGTTCAATCATGTGCTCGAGTTTTCGGAGTTCTTCGATCCTCTTGAGGCCGCCACAACGCTCGAGATACTCTTCGAAGTTGGAGACGCCGTAGATATAGTGATCGAGGAACTTTTCCAACTCCCCCAGATCTTTTTCCACCCTCAGCCACTCGGCCAAATGGTCCTCGTCGGAGAAGTAGAGATACGGCATGTTGCCGGGATAGCTGCCGTACGGCACTTCGACAACCGCGTCGACCACATAGAACGGGATGGACGTAGAGGCCGGATGAGCCCGGATCTCCTCGTTGGGCACCAGACGCTCCGTGGTGATGATCACACGCTTTGAGGCTCTGGCCAGCTCCAGGTCGGCCACCGAGATGCCCTGGATGACGGAGTTGCCGTACATGTCGGCTTCATGCACGTGGATAGCAGACACATCAGGATAAAGCGCGGGTACGGCCGCGAACTTCTTGCCGGTAAAAGGACACTCGACAACCTTGGCGGCCGACATCTTGAATGTGTCGGTGCCCAGCAGGCAGCGTATCGGAGCAAACGAGAGACCATCCGCAGCGGCTCTAAGCCGAGCGGCCAAAGCATAGTTGCTCCACTCGGTCACCTGTACCTCACCCGACTCCATATAGCGCCGGGCGTTGCGCGACAGCCCCCGAGCCTCCAAACCCACTATATAGGCAGAGTCGACTCGATTGAACACCTTGCCGGCCGCGAGTACCTGGAAATCATGAGTGGAGGTGTGGCCGAGAAAGCCCAGATTCTTCTTCCGCTGCCTGACGATCTCATGCACGATGGCATTAGGTATGCGGTTGGCCCCAAAACCACCGATGGCGAGGTAGCACCCATCGGGGATGAACCTCTCCACCGCCTCTTTCTCTCCCATCCGTTTGTCCACCATAGCCCGCGTCTTGGTTCGAAAGAACTCACGGGCTTTGTCAGGATCTGGGTCAACGAAGAGAGGGTTGACCCCTTCATCGAGCACTTTCACGCCTTTTCCCCCAACGTCCGTCGATCTAATACACACAATGCATACGGCAGACGAGAAGTCTCACCAAAAACTGAAGCCTATCATGAAAGCCGCGCATTCGGGAGAGAGCAACGGCTCTCGAAGCACCTATTTGCCTTCTTTATAGGTTGTCTTCCGGGCATCGCCGGTCCGGGCTTGACGGCTCTATTGCATGGGTGTCTTCTAGTAAGCGGCGAAAGCGTAGAACAGGGCGTTGCGATAGTCCAGACTCGACCGCAATGCTAACATGGCTCAAAACGCGGCCTGAACGGCTGCCAGCCTGAACAGTCACGCTGGCATGTCCGGTCGGCCGTTCGAGGAGTAGACATGTCTGAAGAACAAGAGACCCAGACAAAGCAGCCCGCTCCAAAGAGAGGCCCAGCAGGCCCGGCAGCCAAGCCCGCGGCAAGAACGGCCGCAACCGGACCGGCAGCCAGATCTACGGCGACCAAATCCGCAGCGACCAAGCCCGCGGCGACCAAATCCGCCAAGAAGAAGGTTGCCGCAGGAGAGCCGGATACCGATAAACCAGTCAAGCCGGGCGCAAAGTCTCCTAGTCCACAGAAAGCCGCGCCGGCCAAGGCGGCGCCGGATGAGGCCGCATTAACCGCGTCGCAGCCAAGTACCATCGGAGAAGAACCACCGTCCAAGGAAGCTACAGCCATGACGCCGGCGACAGGCGACAGTCATGTGGCCGAAAATCCGCTCCACAAGAAACTTGGGATCCGTCCTGAGACTACCGGTATCGTCATCGCCCCTCCTGACGAAAGCGACAATCCCCTGGCGCCGCTACCCGACGGTTTCTCAACCCTCGGCGGGATTGATGAACTCGATACCATCACCGGGCCATTCGCTTACATCCATGTGTTCGCACGCGAACGCGGCGAACTGGCGGGGGCCTTCGCCATCCTGCGGGATAGGCTTGACCTGGGTGGCAGCCTTTGGATCTCCTGGATGAAGCAGTCTTCGAACCGCCGGGGAGGTGCGCTATCCGGCGACCTCAACGAGAACACCATCCGCCGTATCGCGCTAACGCACGGGATGGTCGATACAAAAATCATTGCGCTCGACCGTCATTGGGCCGCTCTGAGACTGGTCCATCGCCGGCGCTGAGTCGCCTACCCTACTCCTGCCCTACTCCCTGGCGTCGGTGAAGCCGGGCGTACTAGAGGCGAGCCCAATATTGTCCTGGATAAGCCGGAAGAGTGATCGCTCAGTGCTGGCCCGAATCGCTACATAGCACTGGTCGCAACTGTCCCGAGTGCACTTGAATCCCCGGACCGTCTCCTTGTGCGATCTGTACTGCAGTTCCGGAAACATCGAGCAGGCGTTGATAAGCCCGTCGGGCCGGACTACCAAGAAGCGGCGTCCCGCCTGACAGCCGTTGATGCCACCTTCGGCAAAAAATCGGTAAGTCTGGTCGAAAATATAATCAGAGTTTAGGATGCTGCTTGTGCGACGCTTGTGCTCCTTGGCCCAATCGATATGTCGCCGGAGTAGCGCCAGATCTTCGGGGGCGGTGATGCATAAGCTCCTGTCACCTGTGCGCAAGGAACTGTAGGCACTAAAGGAAATCTGTGTACCCCATTCTTCGGCCTTTGCCACCAACCCTGGGATTTCGGCAAAGTTGGCGTGTGTAAGGGCCGAGTTGAGCACGATATTGTTGCGGCCGAACTTCTTCACCAAGTACGGGATTAGCTCGCTCATCTTGGCAAAGAGCCCGGGAAGACGGCGAAAATCGTCGTGACGCTCGTCGGGAAAGTCCAGCGAAACCGAAAAAAGCGAGACTCCCGCCTCGCTCAGCGAGAGATAGCGCTCCTCTGTCATGAGCCACCAATTACTCACGCACACCACCATGGGCATTCCGCTGGAACGTTTTACTGCACGGACGATGTCTTCCAGGTCGTCGCGCAGGAGAGGCTCGCCTCCGGACATCTGACATATGCTCGGCTTGAGTTCTTCACTGTAGCGGCGGTAGCTATCCAGGCTCATCAGCACGGGATCGGGCCTGATGCCACCCTTATCGCAGTGCAGGCAACGGGCCACGCATGAGTGCGTCACCTCGAACGACACGCATACCGGCCGGCCGACCAATCGGTTCCAAAGAGTCAGAGAACCTATTTTGACCGCTTCGCTAGTCTTCATGTTCTCGATTGTCCCATTTCGATAGGGCCCCAGCGGGCCGTTTCATTCCTCCAAAGACTTTAGCGCACCAACGACATCAACGCATGACCGTACATACGGACAGCTCGATTCTTCAACCGATGATACGATGCTCATGCAATGCTCGACTGGATATTGGATTTCTTGAACGCCCTCGGTATTGCTGCCCCCGGCCGCCGCGGCTGGGTGACGGTCATCCTCACCTTCATCATCGCAGCGCTGGCAGCCTGGTGGTTCATGCCACGCGTGCGCCTGTTCTCGTTAAGAGTCGGCTGGGCCGACGAACCCAATCCGCGCCGTCTCAACAAGGAACCCCTCCCGAATGCCGGCGGCTTGGCTATCTTCGCCTCGGTGGTCCTTGCCCTCTTGATTGCCACTTTGCTCAGACGCATCATCATCGAGGAGGTGCAGGTGCAGGTGCTGGCAATCCTGCTCGGAGGGTCGTTCTTGATTACAGCCGGCTTTATCGACGACCAGTTCGGTCTGCCTCCGGTCTTTCGCCTGCTGGTACAGTCGATGGCGGCCCTCCTGCTGGTAGGTGTGGGGATCCGCATCGAGATCGATTTCGGCGGCACCTTCGCCACCGCGCTGTCGGTCATTCTCACCGTCCTGTGGATCGTCGCGATTACCAACGCCATCAACCTTCTCGACGGAGTGGACGGCCTGGCCGGTGGAGTGAGTTTCATCACAGCGATAAGTCTCTTGGCCGTATCCGCTCAAGATCAAGCCAAGGCGGCCGCCACCCTTCTTCTGGCCGCCCTCGGCGGAGCGGCACTGGGGTTCTTGCGTCACAACTTCCCACCTTCACGGATCATCATGGGCGATAGCGGCGCCTACTTCTTCGGCTTCGTGCTCGCGGCTTCTAGTATCCTGGGCAGCCTGCAGATCACCACTATCTTCGGCCTCGTCCCCACCGTGCTCTTCCTGTTGCTGTTCTTCCTGTTGCCGTTGATCGACACGTTCCAGGTGATTCTACGGCGCCTGTTCCAGCGCAGAAATCCCCTTTCGAGCCCGGGCAGGGATCATGTACATCATCAACTCCTGGCACGAGGGCTATCACAAACACGCACGACCCTCGTCCTGTGGGCAGTCACCTTGGCCACCAACGTCATAGCCCTTGTCGTGCAGAGAATGTCAACGGCTGTCATCGTCACCACACCGATCGGGGTCATCCTATCTCTCACCGCCATCATTCTCCTGCGCCGACACGACCGGCGCCGGGTAACAAACCGAAGAGCCACCGTCGAGACCGTAGACGAGATCCCGGACACGCTTTCGGGGCCTTCGAGCTCTTCTGGCTCTTCGAGCTCTTCTGGCTCTTCTGGATCGTCGGGATCTTCCGAATAGAACAAGTGGCACCAGCAGCTTTCAGACCCACCGGGTTGCCGGCAGTCGATTTACACGCAGTCTGATCGTTGAAACCCTGTCTCCCATAGAAACGTCTCAGCGACATTGATTAACAGAACGCGGGATTAGCAGAACGCAGGAGCCAAGGGGGGATAAACCATGAAGAGACAGGTCATAACAAGACAGGCGGTGAAGAAACGTGCATGGTATTCGGCGGCGCTCAGTGTGGTTGTGATCGCCATGTTGGTCACGGGTCTGGGAATCGCCACCGGTGGCTGTAATGACTCCGCCGCCGCGACTACGAATCCGCTCAAACTGGGAGAGAGCGACAACGGCAAGAGCTTCACCATGAAGACCGGCGAGACTATCGAGATAAGCATCGCCGGTAACCCCACCACCGGTTACGCGTGGACCCCAGCTCTTGATGAAGGGGGCGTCACGCTGCTCGAGCAGGTTGGAGAGCCGGTCTACACTCCCGATCAAACTGAAAGTGACGTTGTCGGTTCCGGTGGAGTGTATACATTCACGTTCAAGGCGGTAGCCGGAGGCGAGGCGGCCGTGAAACTCGTATATTCACGGGCATGGGAATCTGTGGAGCCGCTCGAGACCTATGAGGTGACGGTGACAATCGAGTAGGTGAGAGAAAGGTACGGGCGCGCACCGCGCCCGCCTCCTTCAACCTGCCGGCCTACTCCCCCAGAAACGAGGCCGGATTGGCCATGAATTCTCGATATAGCCGGTAGTGAGCCGTTTGCTCGTACCCGGTCTCTTCGATGCCCGCGGTGCCGAAGCTGAACACCTGCGCGCCGGGAAGCGCCATCAGGATAGGTGAGTGCGTGGCAAGAATGAACTGGGCATGGCCCTGCCTTCGATACCCGGCAAGAAGGCGGAGCAGTTCAAGTTGGCTGGCTGGCGACAACGCGGCCTCGGGCTCATCAAGAAAGTACAGCCCGGGAATCCGGTAGCGGCCACGGAAGTACGCAAGAAGCCCTTCGCCATGTGATCTCAGGGTCAAACCGGCTCCTCCATGATATTTGGCCTGTCCGGGGTCGATCTGGCCAACGTCGTCCAGGAACTCGGCCCATACCCGGAAGTTCTCGGCACTGAAGAGTCCACCGTGCAGCGACCCTCGGGCCAGCGTTACCCGTACGTAATCACTCAACAACCGGCCGTGCGGAGACATCGCCTCCGGCGCTTTTCGCCGCTTATTTTCAGCCCATACATGCAACCCGCAACGCCGGGCGATCGCTTCGATGAGAGTGGATTTGCCAGAACCGTTCTCACCAACAAAGAAACTCACGCTCTGCTGGAACCTGAGACTTTGCCTATGCCGAAGGGTGGCAATGTTGAAAGGATAGGCAGTTAGATCGGAGAATTCGTCCCCCCGTATCTCCACCTCCTCCAGCCATATGTCTCCGCGGCCCAAGGTTACATCCGTCACTTGGTCACAAGCGTGACCGAGCCGACGCTCATCTTCACCGTAATCGTCAGCATCCTGCCCGGCAGTTCCAACCGCCGTGGTGCTATAGGTATCACCGTCCACGGTCCACACCCCCTCTGTGGTGACTTCGTTCAGAGAGCCGGACACCGCGACCTGCGCAGCGGTTCCCGCCGGCACTGCGATCCGCATGGTACCGGCGCCGGCTTCGACGTTGACGGTAGCATCGGTACGCAGCTGTCCGGAGAAGTCCAGGGAGTACGTCCCGGCTCCTCCCTTGAACTTCATGCTCTTGAAGTTGGCATTGGCCAAGCCAATCAGGGCCACCGTCGAAGCCCCGGTCTCGTATTCCAGGCTCTCCATCTGGCCTGGATTCGTGGTGTTGAACACTACTTGAGCGCGAGCTGCGCCATCCTTTATCGACAGCCCCTGCAGGGTCAGACCACTCAGGTCATAGGAACCATCATAAGCTCCGGCAGAGACCTTCAGCCGCATGGGAGCCTTGCCGAGTTGCAGATCCCAATCATTCACAATATTGTATTCGAAGCCGGAAAAGCTCTTCTCGCTTCCCTGCTTGATCGTCAAGCGCTTATCGGTCCGCGTTATCGCCGGTTCCCACGACTCCACGTTATAACGGATGGTGCCCGACACCAGACCCACTGCTCCCGGCTCCAGAGAGAGACTGCCAGCCCCCATTTCGATCTGGACGTCGGTCAGAGCAGCGCTGCCAAGCGGTTCGTCAACAGTGAGCTCCTGCGTCACTCCGATGGTGATGGAGCAACCGGCAAGGAACGTGACCATTCCCATCGCTCCTAATACTACAAGCAGTCTCGCCGCTCTCATGATGACGACCCCCGGTATAGCGGTTCGCAAACTCCGGCTGGCGTTGCCCGAACGAGCCTCTCTGAAGAATTGTAGAATGACACCTGCGCGTGTGCCAGCACCGGGCTACAAAATGCGCATGCTCTCGCATAGCTGGTAGTCGGTGACTACGGCTGACGGTCCACCTTCCCGCGCAGCTTCATCCTCGCGTGAGGTGAACCCAATGGCGCCAAGAGCCTGTAGCGTAACCGATTTCTAACCGGCTTTCACAACCGGGTGTCTGAGAACCGTCTTCAGATTCTCCGGCTTGGCCGTACGCGGGTCTCCCAGATAGATCTCATGATGACGCCCCCGAAAAACATATCCCCGCGCGTCGGCGAAGGCGGCCATCTTCTCGAGGCTGCGCGCTTCTTCAAGATAGGGCCCCACATGCATGATCTGCACGCAGACCCCTTCGGAGAAGCGTTCCAGCCGAGCCTGGTCGAGAATGGCCGAGGGGTGTCCATCCTTCGCGTATTTCTCAGCCACCTGACCGAGAGTCTCGGCAAACATCTGACTAGTGATGTGGTCGGGTTGCATGATCATGAGCGTCCACGTCCAATCGTCAGAGGTGGCATGGTCACCCCCTCCCGCTGGAGCGCTCCAAAGCCCTTCAAGAGCCATGACCGAGTAGTCGACGGGGTCTACAAGCCGTTTCTTCGAAAGAAACTTGAGCGTGTAGGAGACGCTGAATAGTACGCCGATTGCCTCAGCAAAAGCCGGCGAATCGCCGGGCGACAGCCCCGGCTCAATACGCCCATCGATCATGGCAAACTGCATCTCGGGCACATCGACCAAGACCACCTCT
>CAZOJR010000009.1:3143-3583 GCA_964580165.1 uncultured Gaiellales bacterium | reverse complement strand
TGGCAGATAAAGGTGTTTGAGCCGCTTCTTGAGGTCCAACTTCACAAGATCACCCATGATCCCTCCCAAGTCCGCTCCACGCACCTCCACCTACCCGATTATGGACCATATCAACGCCCTGGCAAGCCGATGACTGGAAGAACGTATCCCGGGGTACTACCAGACACGACGGCGCGGTGAAAATGCAAGCCGGCCAACATGAGACGGCCGAGGAGAGGAGCAGCCATGAAAGATGTTCCCAGGCCCTATGCTCAATTCAGAGCGAGATTCCCTCAGATTCTGGAAAAGAATGAGGAGTTGGGCACGTTCATACATGAGCACGGAGGGCCGCTCGATGAGAAGACCCGCTGGCTGATCAAGCTGGGCATATCCGCCGCCAGCCGGCACCGGACCGGGGTCGCCACCCACATCAAGCGAGCCAAGGAGGCAGGAGCAACCGA
>CAZOJR010000009.1:0-3133 GCA_964580165.1 uncultured Gaiellales bacterium | reverse complement strand
AACCATCCCTGGTACAACTGATAAGGAGGTAAGAACATGAAAACATTATCCCGTTTTACCTCCGCTGTGCTGGTGTTGATCCTGGTGCTGGCAATGTCCGTGAGCGTTTTTGCAACCGATGAGGAGATCACCCACGCCCTGCTCTTGGTGATTCCCTCATGTGGATTCCCCATCTTTATGGAAGCCTACAACGAGTTTAAGAACGACTAGTCTGCCGCGCACTGCCGGACGGAAGAGCACGGTCCGGGACGCGCATGCCGGACGGAGAAGCGAGGCAAGCAAAGAGGCGCGGTTCTAGAGGTGCGGACCGCGCTCTCCGTCCCTCTTGTCCCCTCTCAGTTCTTATCGGGCTGGCATCCCGGACAGATAAACACGCAACCGCCGCCCAAAGTCAGCTTCTCGATTGTGGAACTGCAGATAGGGCACCGCTGCGCCTTCATGTGTGGACCCATGGCCGGTTCGTAGCCGCCAGAGCGCCCGTAGAGATCGCGGAACGTCGTCTTCCCTCCCAGGAGGAGCCGCTCCGTTACGACAAAATGCATGGCGTCGTAGAGTGATCTTTTTTCCTCCGAGTTGAGATCGGACGCCCGGCGCTTCGGGTGAAGACCGGCCCGATAAATGATGTCCTGAAAGGCGGCGTTGCTCAGCCCCACTACCACGGCATCTTTGCCCACCAGTACCGGCTTGAGTTGACGACCCGCCCCGGCCAGCAGATCCGAAAACCGTTCGATCGAGAGAGTTTTGTCAATGGGTTCGGGGATCTCAGGGACGAAATCCCTCCGCATCATGTAATTACTATCCAACTCCTCGTCACACGACGCGTGGATTCCACCCATGGTGATGATGCGCACAGTCAGCACCGATCCATCGGCCAGATCGAGCCGCAGGTGGTATCTCTCGGGAAGAGAACCGGCATTCTTGTGATAGAAAATCTCTCCCCCATATTCCGGGCTAAGAATGAGGTTCTGTCTTCCGCTGAGTTTGACGAGGATCGTGTTTCCTCGGGACACGACCGACTCCACAGTGCAGCCGACAAACTGCGCAAACGCGTCCGGATCCCGGTTCACCATACCCATTCGCTGCAGGTTTTCGCACCCACGGAGTTCGAAGCCGGTCACCGGCTTGCCGGGCAGCTCGGCCTGCATCTGACGGGCAAGAATGACGGCTTCCGGCATCTCGATGCTCATACGACTGTTACCTCCTCATAGTCGTCGTGACTGCCGTTCAGAATTCCGGCTACCCGCAGAGGTGTTACCCCCGCAGAGAAGCCACTTCATCAAAGTGCGAGCCGAAGCCGGCAATCCGGACATGCGTTTCGGTCCGGCACAACCCGTTCGTGACAACGACGGGTGGAACAGCACGGCCCCAGCTCATGAATCAGTTGACACCCCAGAACAAGGTGTAGGTCACAAAGGCGTAGTAGCCGGGGGCATCAGCAATGAATCCCGGCGACTCCGGGTCGCAGAGGCGCCGGTAGGCTTCCCACTCGGCGGTGGTGATCCGTCCCTCGAGGTCACCCCAAAACATCGAATAGCAGGCGGCTAGGGCGGCGCGCTCTCCGGGGTCGAAGGGCCCGTTGATCTCCGCCAGAAAGGTCCGGGCTCGGATCCTCTTCAATCCGGCCTCGCGCAACCAGTTCTGGGCCCTCAGATACTGTGACTGAGGGCGTATCCCGGCCAGGTAGGGAGCCCATTCGGCGAAAGCCGCGTCCAGATGCGCCTCCAGCACCGGGTATCCGGGCAAGAGAGTTTGGCCCGACCAGTACAGTAGCGACACCTTGCCTCCAGGCTTGGTGACTCTCTTGAACTCCGCCACCACAGGCACAGGATCGTCGACCACGGCCCCCGGCCAGAGAGTATCCGCACACCAGACCCAATCGAATACCTCATCTTCAAATGGGAGCCGGCAAATGTCACCCTGCACGAAATCAATCGCAGCATCTCCTGTGGGACCCCCGGTAAGGCCACCAACCGGCCTCTCAGTAAGCCTTCCGCCATAACCTGTGGTGAGACCTCCAGTTCCCGTTGTCTCCGCCCACATTGCCCGGGCTGCTGTGAGATTTAGAGGAGAAATATCCAGAGCGGTCAACCGGCCGGAGAGACCCACCTCGCGCGCAAGCAATTCCAGATGGCATCCGGCGCCGCAACCGGCATCGAGCCCATAACTGCCCCTGGGGAGACGAGCAGAACGCACGGCCTGCCGGATTGCCGGGGCGGTAAGACGGGATATCAACCGCAACTGTTCAGGCTCAGACAAAGGTTCTTCTTTGAGACCGTCCATATGGCATCCTCTTTCTCGAGAACTGCCTCGCCGCAATTGCCCGGCGCTCCACCCCTACGTGTCTCATCGCATCAGGAGATACCTGCGCTCTTACAAATATTGTACGCCTTGTTGCTGATTGTTCTCGCACACCGTGCGCTCTGGATCATTGAATTCTGGATCGTGCCCTGAACAAGCGGGGCGGCAGGGGTTTAGCCCCTGCCGCCCCGCGCCATCGCCCGTGCTATACGATTCCCACCGCTTCAATTCCAGCGTTCCGCCGTCTCACACGACACTCATAGCCTCCGCAGTCCGAGTGCGGCATCGGCCAGTCGCTGCGCCTCGCTGGGAACGTCCATAAAGGCCGCCTGAAGGCTCTTCCCTGTCTCTTTGGACGACCTCCAAGCCAGCATGAAGCTGATGGCCACTACCCCGCCTACAAATCCCGCCAGAACTACTCGTGAGAAGGTCATACTATTCCTCCTTGTATTGCTTAGCTTTCATTTCAGTCATATGCGTTTGTCCTTCTATACTTCATTCTCGATTTGATACCGCCAATCCTTGATAGACGAACACTTGTTTGCCGAGCCACGATGCTCTGCAGGTCTGTATTTGCAGAACCACATCTTGACGGTCTTTGTTGCGTTTTAGTATTACTGCAATTTATATTGCATGAGTAGCTCTTCTTCCAAACGGCCGGGGCCGCATACTGGCCACCTACCCTGACCGGCCACCTGCTCTGACCGAACACCCACCCCGGCTGGCCCGCACCCGGGCTGGCCACCTCGCCATGCCGCTCTTCCCCATATCCGCAATGTCTTCGACCCCGTCATCCTACGTTGAGTTCCAACGTCAGTGCGATGAGCTCCGCAGT
>CAZOJR010000008.1:19309-19571 GCA_964580165.1 uncultured Gaiellales bacterium | reverse complement strand
GGAGTGCTACGTCGTCCCCACGCGTGTGGGGGTGAACCGTGAGATCGCGTATCTAACCGGTGCCGGTGGTGGTCGTCCCCACGCGTGTGGGGGTGAACCGGGGAACAAATGCCCGCGAGGGTTCGGGCGAGCGTCGTCCCCACGCGTGTGGGGGTGAACCGTCGTAGGCCATGAGAGCACAGATGGATTTAAGCGTCGTCCCCACGCGTGTGGGGGTGAACCGGACGCTTTCCAGCGTGAGGTTGAGGCGTACTGCGTCGTC
>CAZOJR010000008.1:2841-19299 GCA_964580165.1 uncultured Gaiellales bacterium | reverse complement strand
CGGTTCTTCGTCGCCTTCCTCTTGGCGGCAGCCGGCTTCCTCATGGCGGCCTTCATTCTGCTGACCGCGCTTGCTCCCTCGCTAGTTGTCTCCCAGATTTGCGTCTGCATGACAGGTCTAGGAGGATCAGCGGTGTATCCCATGCTGTCCAGTTGCGTCAATCGGTTTCCGGCGTTGTTCTCCGGCCTGGTATTCTCCATCATTAGTCTGGTATAAATGAGCGGCCGAGAAGGTAGAGAGAACGAGACTATGAACCTGTCTTACACACCCGGCTTTTCAGCAGCCTGCTAGATCATGGCAGTCCCGGTAAACAGGGGGGTTCTCCGGGCAAGTCAGCACAGCCAATCCGATGGTTGGCTCTCTGCGTCAGATGGACGTCTGCAGCGAAATGGTAGCGGATGTCAAAGTTCCCCTACATCGTAGGTCATCGTGGGAGGACAGTCGCTCCCAATACGACGTGGCCAATGCCCTCGTGAGCGCGGAGGCTGTTTTGAGGTTAGGAGAACAGAAGATCAGAATCATCCTGGCGGATGATCACCCGCTGATCCGAACGGCGTTGCGCCAGCTTCTGCAACGGGAGCCGGACCTTGAGGTGGTCGGCGAGGCGGGTGATGGCTCAGAGGCGGTCGAGCTGGCACAGAGACTCAAACCGGATCTCGTGATCATGGATCTCAGCATGCCGGTCATGAGTGGGGTGGAAGCGACCAAGCGGATCAAGATCTCCAACCCGTCTACCCTGGTGTTGGTACTCACTGTTCACACGGACATAGAGACGATCTACAGCATCCTTCAGGCGGGGGCAATCGGGTATCTGGTCAAGTCCGTTTTCGGCCCGGAGGTCATCAATACCATTCGCAGCGTGATGGATGGCGACATGGTGTTGGCTCCAGGAGTCTCGGCAGAGATCGTGAAGCACATGAGCCTGCACGTAGAGAATCGCGTCGAGCCTCCCGAGGCAAAGCCCGTTGCGACGCTTTCGCCCAAGGAAATGGAGGTTCTTGGCTTGGCAGCCCGCGGCTTGTCCAACAAGGAAATCGGTGCAAGGCTGGGAACCAGCGAGGCCACTGTTAAGAGTTACTTCGTCGAGGTCTTTCGTGCCTTGAACGTCCGCTCTCGGACCGAAGCCGTCTTCGTCAGCCTGAAATCAGGCCTTTTCACTCTGGACGATATCGTCTGAAGCCGAGTACGGGATAGTGGCCACGATCTTCGTTCCCTGTCCGGGAAAGGATTCCAGCTGCATGGTGCCTCCTGCGGACAGTATCCTCTGCTGCATCCCGATGACTCCCAGTCGGCCTTTTTCGGCGTAGAGGCCCAGCCTCTCGGGAGGCTTGAACCCGACCCCATCATCTTCTACTAGGAGCGAAAGCTGACTGTCTTTGAACTCCAGGGTGACGCTTGCATTCTGGGCGCTTGCGTGGTGCTGAATGTTCGCGATGGCCTCCTGCACCACTCGAAACACGGTGATCTCTGCGAGGCTTGACATCTTTCGTGTCTCTCCCTCGACCAGGGTTCTGATGCGGCAGCCGTTCCGGCTGTTGTTTGTGGCCAACCATCTGACGCCGGAGATGAGCCCGAAATTGTCCAGTATGCTTGGCCGCAAGTTCATGCTCAGCCTTCTCAGATCCTCCGTGCTCTGAAGTACCTTCTGCTTGATAGCCAGGTGCTCCGCCACCTGCTCGTCGTCGATGCTGGTGGCGGCAAGTGAATCGAGATGATTGGCGATTCCCAGGAGTGTCTGAAGCGTCTCGTCGTGTATCTCCTGAGCGATGCGTCTGCGTTCTGCCTCCTGGGTGTCGACTAGTCTCAGTACGTATGCCCGACGTTCTTCTTCGCGTTCTGCGAAGTTTCTTCTTTCGCCTGCGCGCCAGCGTCTCTCGGCGGTCATCACGGCCACCAGCAGGGGCGGCAGAAGAAGCAGCACCAGATTGGCGATATCCGACATTCCGGGCCACAACAACAAGGTGGGAAGCAACCAGACAAGCGAAACCAACCAGGCGAACAAGCCTCCCGGCCATGACAGCGTGACAGACCCGTAGATGATTGGAATGAAAAAGAGCACACCCAGAATATTGATCTTGAGTTCCACGTTCACGACAAGATAGCGAAGGGTTGAGAGCCAGGGGAAAAAACGCCAGAATCCGTGGGTGAACTGCCGCTCTGGCCATGGCCATGCTTGGTAGGTAAAGAGGAGGATCGCCAGCAACGCCAGTAAAACCCAGAAGTGGGGATTTTTAAAGGTTCTTCCCGCGGCTAACTTTAGTCTCGAGAGATCAATGGCGGCCATCATTGATGGATTGTCGCAGTCCCCAGATACTTCCTGCCACGCTCGCCGAGTTCTTCGGTGTCACCGTCAACTTTGGAGGGTGAAAAGATCCGACGAAAGTAAGCGCCCGCCGGCAACCAAAGAGATTGACTACCACCAGCCCGTCAGTGTATCAGATAAGTCACAGGTCAAGAGCGGCGAGGACCGGGGGCCGCCGCGCAGGTTTCTTGGACCTTGATCACCGGCTGACACTGCAAGGTATCTCCCGCAAGGTATGCGGACACGCGGGGAAGGAGCAATCAACTATGCCATGGGACCGCTTTGAACCGCTCGCCAAAGGAGTTCTCAGCAAGGATGGCTACATCGCGCCGCCATATGTGATCGATGCTCACGCCCATATCCATCTCCACATACCCAAGGAGGGAAGAACCCGCTTTAACAACTTCGACGAAGTCACCCGGCAGCTACTGCGCGAAGAGGAGGCCGGCCTCATAAACCCTGAGTCACTCCTTGCTGAAATGGATCGCTATGGAATAGACAAGGCGTGCATTCTCTATGCTGGGCGAATGTGTATCAGCTTTGACAGTTTTCTCGAGGTGCTGAGGTCCTATTCTGACAGGTTCATAGGCTTTTACTGGCCGATAGACGAGGCGAAAACCGATGGCCTGAAAAAGACGCAGTACACACCGGAGAGGCTTGCAGAGCTCACGGAGGAAGCGCTGAGCCACCCAGAAATAAAGGGGGTTGGAGAGGGCACCATCGCGGAGGCGGCGCATTGGGCAGAACGAAAAGGCTGGCCTTCCGATGATATCTTGGCCTTCTACGCCCCTATGCTTGAGGTTGTGGCATCAAAAGGAGTGCCTATCCTCATGCACTCGGGTCCTTCGCCATACAACATCATCATTACTGCCGAGACACGTAAGGTGATGCACAGAGGATATGTAGGACACCAGAACTACGATCCCATGGTTTACGATGGGATGGCGACTCTGTTTCCCGAGATTCCATTCATTATCGGTCACTGCGGGGTGCAGGGCTGTTACTTCTACGGTTCGTACCCGGACCACGCCATGATGTTGGCCGCCATGCACCCGAACGTCTATCTGGAGACCTCGATGGCGCCCGCTGAGCTCATAGAGAAGGCTATCGCGGATCCGGCCATCGGCGCGGAGAAGCTGGTCATGGGTTCGGACTTTGGGGCCACCTCCAGTTTCTATGTCTTGAAAGGGCAGGTGCTTCCTTCGTACAAGAAGAGGCCCTTCCCGGAGCTGCCCGGCCACAACATCGAGCAGGCAGTGCGGGTGTTGGACGAGGTCACCATGACTCCGGAGGAACGCCGGTTGATAAAGGGCCAAAACATGGCCAGGTTATTGAAACTGCAATAGGGAAGGCGGAAGGAACGCTACCCCCACTGGATGCCCGTGCTGCTTCCATGCGGGAGCGCAGAGAAGAGCGGCAGAGGCCGCTTCGCGGTGAGGACTATAGATACGCTTCTCAAGGGGAGGATGGGAAGATGAAGAAGATGGGGAAGATGGTAGCGCTGCTCGTCTTGCTGGTGTTGGCTCTGGGTCTGGTCGGTGCCGGCTGCGGGGAATCCTCTGACGAGCCGGGTACCTCGGACAGCGTCGCCACAACTACGCCGACGACCGCCGGCACCACGGACACAACGAGCGCGGTCGGCACCACGGACACAACGAGCACCACCGGCGCGGCAACTGGCGAGGTGATCGAACTGACGTACTCCCATTTGTTCCCCGCCGTTCACCCCGTGCACCTGCGGCTCGAGGAGTGGGCGAAGGCCGTATCTGACGCCACAAACGGGAGGGTGAAGATAACCTTCCACTATGCCCAGAGCCTGCTGACCGCAGCAGAGACCTACGAGGGAGTGGTCAATGGCATAGCCGACATGGGCTTGGTCGTTCCGGCGTATACCCCGGGTCTCTTTCCTTTGCTCGAGTTGTTCGACCTGCCCGTCGACTACAACAACTGCGAGGTCGTGAGCAAGGTTCTGTGGGAATCCTTCCAGAAGTTCCAACCGGAAGAGTTCTCAAAGGTAAAGGTGCTCCCAGCGTTCGGCATCGGCCCTGGCGGTATTGCCACACGGGACCCGGTCAACACTCTCGCCGACCTGAAGGGTAAGCAGATCCGCGCTGTGGGCCTGTCCGCGAGCTACATGAAGGCCCTTGGAGCTGCTCCGGTGTCTATCGCGATGCCCGAGGCCTATGAAGCCATGTCCAAGGGCGTCTGCGACGGTTGCCTCAACACCTGGGACGCCTTCGTCACGTGGAAGCTCGTCGAGGTCACAGACAGCATCACCATGACACCCTTCCTGTACACGGCGTCGTTCTTCACCGTCGTGAATCTCGATACGTGGAACTCCTTGCCGAGCGATATCCAGGCAGCGATGGAGAAGGTCAGTGAGGACTTCATCGCCATCCACGGGAAGGGTGAGGCGGATAATGCGCTTGCTTCCATCGGCACGATCCGTGATCTCGGCAAGCAGATCATCGTCCTTCCTGATGCAGAGGAGCAAAAGTGGAGGGATGCCGTGAAGCCGGCCATCGACGCTGCCATACAAGAAAGGCAAGCCGACGGTCTCCCCGCGCAGGAGTTCTACGACGAGATGGTGCGCCTTGCCGAACAGTACAACGCATCCTATCCGTCGCTGAAGGACGCCTATCTTGAGATGGGCAACTAGGAACTAGGACGCATCCTACGGGCAACGTGAAGCTGTAATAGCTTCGCTCCAACGTGTGTCGCCATCCATCATCGAGAGTGAAGGATGGCGACACCGCTTGTTTTCAGAGCTCTACTCCACTGCCATTACAACCGCGTCAAACACCTGAAAGGTTGAACGAATGGAGCGCTTCTCACGAGCAGTATCCGCACTCGCCTCAATTGGAGACAAGCTGTCCTGGTTGGCCGTAGCCGGCATGATGGCCCTTGTGGTCTTCAACTGCATTTCCCGCCGGTTTGGCTACCCGGTATACGGCACCTATGACTACGTCGGTTTTCTCCTGATCGTCGTCCTAGTTCCCGCCCTGGCTAACTGTGCATCCCACAAAGCACACATCTACCTATCGATGCTAACGGACCACTTTCCCCAAATTGTCCAGTCAGTGTTAGATATTGTTATCTCGGTTATCAACTGTCTCTTCATGTTCACTATAGTCTGGGCATTGGTCGACCGTGCGCTACGCACATACGAAAGTGGCCTTACTGGTATGACCTCTCCCATCCCGGTGTATCCATTCATAATACTGGAAGCCCTCTTCGTACTACTTCTCGGTCTGGTCTATGTATCCGACGCGTTCAGCGTCCTTCGCAAAATAAGGAGGGCTGACTGAGCCATGTCTGGTCCTCTACTTGGTCTGGTAGTTTTTATACTCTTCTTCATACTGATCTTCCTCAAAATGCCGGTAGCGATAGCGATGGCCCTCTCCGGCTTCATCGGGCTGGTCGTGGCCCTCGGCCCAAACGCGGCTTTTGAGACAGTCGGCAAAGAGCTGCATACGCAGTTCTCTTCGTACACCTTGAGTGTCGTGCCCATGTTCGTTTGGATGGGCTACATCGCGTTTCACTCGAAGATCGGCGTCGGGCTGTTCACCTTCTTCGACAGGTTGGTGGGCCACTGGCGTGGCGGTCTTCTCTTCGCGGGCACCATGGCCAGCGCCGCCTTTGGCGCTATCTGCGGTTCGCCCACCGCCGCAGTTGCCACCATGGGTAGTATCTGCTATCCGGAGACTCAGAGGTATGGGTACGAGCCGAGTCTGTCGGCCGCGAGCATGGCCGCGAGCGGCACGCTGTCCGTACTGATCCCGCCCAGCCTGGCGTTCATCGTGTACGGCATACAGACGCAACAGTCGATTGGGGCGCTGTTCATAGCGGGCATCTTCCCGGGTCTGCTGCTCATGACCTCGTTTATTGTGGCGATCTACGCGGTGGCGCGTCGGCACCCCGACTATGCTCCGGCAGGAGGTCGCTCCACATGGAAGGCGAGGCTTCGGTCGTCGGTGGGCGTCATCGACATATTCGTGATCTTCGTAGTCGTCCTGGGCGGCCTGTTCCTGGGGTGGTTCACTCCCACCGAGGCCGGCGCTGCCGGGGCAGCGGCCATTCTAGTCGTCTCTCTCATCCGACGGAGAATTGGATGGCGGGAGTTCATCGAATCGATTAAAGACACCACCAAAACGACGGCTATGGTGCTCTTTCTGGTCTTCGGAGCTCAGGTCATCGGTCGTCTCATAACGGTGACCGAGATTGCCCCCAACGTAGCTACGTGGTTAGGTGAATGGGACGTGCCACGAGTCGTCGTACTGATAGTCATATGCGTGGTCGCCATCATCCTCGGGTTCTTCATCGAAGTCTTATCGCTCATGTTGATTGCCATACCGGTGTTTTATCCATTGCTGATAAACGTACTCGGATATGACCCTATATGGTTTGGAGTGTTCTGGGTGGTAGTCAGCAGTACCGGACCACTCACGCCGCCGGTCGGGTTGCAGGTCTATGTTGCCAGCGGTGTATGTAAAGTGCCGGTCAAAGACGTGTTTGGCGGAGTGTGGCCGTTCTTCTGTGCCACCGTCGTAACCGCCGTGATTCTCGCCGCGTTTCCCGCGATAGCCACGTATTTGCCCAGCATTATCGGTTACTGAGAAGGCGTGTGTCGATTGCAGTCGGAGAGCCTCACAACTGGGAGTTCTACGTTTCCAGCCCGCCATATCGACGAATGGGAGTGTGAATTGAAGTGAGCATGACGTCAGATAATCCGAGCACACAGAGTTCCGAACGGACAGTGTACAAAGCGCTTTCGCTGGTCGGCCTGACAGTGGGCGGGGCTGTGTGTGCCGTCGATGTGAAAAACGACAAGATAGTCAGAGTCAGGCCTATGCATTTTGATTCGAAATACTCCATCGCCGAGATGGGCACCTGGAAGATGGAGAGGAATGGCAAAACCATTGAAGGCCCTGTGAAATCATTGCCCAGCCCTTTCTCCTTGGCTTATAGCCGGCGAGCCTTCTCGCCGAACCGGATCAAGTATCCGCTCAAGCGCGAACTGGTGGCCGGCGAGTTGAGAAGAGTGGTGGACACCTATGGACCCTATGCTGTGCTTGCACAGGCGGATGGGCACGCCGAATGCAAATTGGTCCACTCCCCCCATGGCTGCCAGACGCTACTTCTCCAGACGCTGGGCGGCTATACGCAGCAGATCAGGAACTCCGACAGCTGGGAGGGCTGGTACTGGGGGGCCGAACATGTCTGGGGCCGAGGGGACGTGGGGATGATGTCCCCATTCGCAAACGTGGCCAACGATATTACGCGGTACTCCGACCTGGTGCTGTTCTGGGGCTGCGATCCAGAGACGACTCCCTGGGGATTCACCGGTCAGTTTGCCAGTAAGCTGTGCTATTTCTGGGCGGAAGCCGGAATCAGGCAGATCTACGTCTGCCCCGAACTGAACTACGGGGCTGCGGTTCACGCTGACAAGTGGATTCCGATTTTTCCCAACACCGATGCCGCCCTGCAGCTGGCGATCATTTATGTGTGGCTCACCGAAGGTACCTGGAACAAAGAATACGTGGCCACCCACGTCGTCGGCATGGACAAAGTGGGAGACTACGTGATGGGCCGGGAAGACGGCGTTCCCAAGACACCGGAGTGGGCCTCAGCCAAGTGCGGTGTCCCGGAGTGGACGATCAAAGCTCTCGCCAGGGACTTCGCGGAAAACACCACCTCCATAGCTCACTACTTCGGGGGTGGCATGATCCGGGGTCCCTATTCGAGTGAACCAGGCCGGCTGGAGCCGATTCTTCTGGGCATGCAGGGACTTGGCAGTCCGGGAGTGCATCAGTGGCAAATAACCTGGGGTGGAATGCCTCGGTCTGTTATGACTTGGGAGTCTCGCTTTCCCGGGAACAAGTGGTCCGACCCCGCGGCGCGGGATGACCGGATCATACGTCCTCATGCCAACACCGCCCAGGCCATGACCAAACAGATGATCCCCAAGACCCTTATCCAGGAGGCAATCCTTAATCCACCTATCACCTTTTGGGGTACAGGGGCACACTACGAGCCGCCCGAGAACCAATTCACGGAGTACACCTATCCGTTGCCCAAGGAAGAAGGTGGCAGCGAAATACATATGATCTGGACCGACACGCCTTGCCGGACAACATGCTGGAACGACGGCAATAAAACCATCGAAGCAATGAGAAACCCCAAGATAGAGTGCATCGTGGCTCAACATCCATGGCTTGAGAACGATTGTCTCCTTGCCGACATAATCTTGCCGTCAAACACTACGTTTGAAATAGAAGATATTACCTTTAACGTGCATCCTGGTAGGGAACTGAGAGCCATAGTACTGATGAACCAGGCCATAAAACCAATAGGCGAGTCAAAGAGCGATTATGAGGTCGTTCTGGAAATAGCCAAGAAGCTGGGCAAGTATGAGGAAGTGACTCGCGGCAAGACCTCGAAAGAGTGGATAAAGTACAGTTTCGATCAAGCTCATTTGGAGAATTTCATCAGCTGGGAACAGTTTGAGGAGAAGGGCTACTTCGTGGAGCCGGTCGACCCGAACTGGGAGGATGCTCCGGCGGGACTGCGCGAGTTCTACGAAGATCCGGAGGGGCATCCCCTGCGCACGCCATCAGGGAAGCTCGAGTTCTATTCCGAACGACTGGCCACGCACTTCCCGGACGATGCGGAGAGAGGCCCCTACCCCAAATGGATCGAGAAGGGGATAACTCACGACGAGAGGCTGTCCAGCGACAGAGCACGGAAATACCCGTTGCTTCTGATGTCGAACCACGGCCGCTGGAGGGTACACTCCCAGGCAGATGACATCACCTGGACGCGTGAAGCCCCGACCTGCAAGATCAAAGGTCCCGACGGCTACATGTACGAGCCTCTGTGGATCAATCCCAGTACTGCTGCCGAGAGAGGCATAGAGAACGGCGACATCGTGAAGGCGCACAACGAGCGTGGAGCTGTCCTTTGCGGTGCGTACGTCACCCAGAGAATCATGCCCGGTGTGGCCTACGTAGACCATGGCTCACGGTGCGACTGGATTATCCCCGGCAAGCTCGACCGGGGTGGGGCGATCAACCTGATATCACCCGCTGGAATAACGTCAAAGCATTCGGGTGGACAAGCAACATCGGGCTACCTGGTGGAGGTGGAGAAAGTCACCTTAGCGCAGATGGAACAATGGAAAGCCCAGTATCCCCAGGCTTTCGAGAGAGTGTATGACCCGGCTGCCGGGCTGCGCTCCGACGGGTGGGTTGTGGCTGCCACCTAGAATCCCGTGGATGGCTCCGCGGGCAAGGGTGGCCTCAATGTCGGATGAGAAAGTGGATTCCAGGAGGAAAGCAGCCCATGAAGGCCTTCGTCGTTGATACTGTAAAGTGTAATGGATGCTATTGCTGCCAGATCGCCTGCAAGGACGAACATGTGGGTAACGACTGGACATCATATGCCAAGCCCCAGCCGGACACGGGGCAATTCTGGCTGAAGCTTCACGAGTATGTGCGGGGAACCGTTCCGAAAGTTAAGATGCATTATCTGCCCGTGCTGTGCATGCACTGTGATGAAGCGGCATGCATCAAGGCGTGCCCGGTAGATGGTGGCGTGTACAAGCGGGAAGATGGTCTGGTTATCATTGATCCCGACAAGTGCACGGGCTGTAAGCGCTGTGTGGATGCTTGTCCTTACCACGTCATCTACTTCAATGAGGACCTGAACCTCGCTCAGAAGTGCACCGGATGTGCCCACCTGCTGGACGGCGGGCATCCGATCGATGTGCCCAGGTGTGTAGATGCCTGCCCCACCGACGCGTTGCGGTTTGTCGAGGAGGCGGAACTGGGTGCTCTGCTTGACCAAGCCGAGGTTCTCGGCCCTGTATCTCTCGCTGGAACCAAAGTGCAAGAGATGCGGCCTCGCGTGTACTACCTGAACATTCCTCGAAGGTTCGTAGCGGGCACTGTCTACGATCCGATTGAGAGGGAGGTGGTCGTCGGCGCCAATTGCACACTCAGGCGCGATGCCGACAGTTGGGAAACGATCACCGATAGGTATGGTGACTTCTGGTTCAAAGGGTTGGAAGAGGCCGATGGCTATTCGCTCCAGATCGAAGCCCCCGGTTATCAGCTGAAGACCATCGGTGAAATCAGCACGGCAAACGACGTCAACTTGGAGGACATACCGCTTTCGCGATAGATGGCTGCGACGACTTCAAAAATTCTGGGTGCCGGGCGCCTCTGACGGCGAAGGTCACTGGGGGCTGGCCTGAGCAGCGAACCGGTTTTTGCGCGGACGGGTCGTTCCAACTGATCGAGGAAGGGTGGAAAGATGGCAGCAAAGAAAGACGTCACTGACAAGACCGTAATTAAGTCACTGGGTCTGAGCGGAGGCATCTACGGCGCTGTTCCCTGTGCCGTGGACGTGAAGGACGGCAAGGTGGTGCGGGTCAGGCCGCTTCACTGGGATGAGAAGTACGATCCCAAGACGTTCAATCCATGGAAGATTACCAAGAACGGCAAGACTTTTGAGCCGATCTTGAAATCGGCTCCTTCCCCATGGAGTCTCGCCTACAAGAAGAGGGCGTACTCGCCCAACCGGATCAAGTATCCGCTCAAGCGCGTCGATTGGGATCCGAAAGGTGAGAGGAATCCGCAGAACCGCGGCAAGAGCAAGTACGTCCGCATTTCCTGGGACGAGGCCGCTCAACTCGTGGCCGACGAGGTCAAGCGTATCTGCGACACCTACGGGCCGCTTGCCATCCTGGTGCAGGGCGATGGACACGGCGAGTGCAAGTTCATCCATGCTCCCCACGGCTGCTCCACCCTCCTCCTGGACAAACTGGGAGGCTTCACCCAGCAGGTACGCAACCCCGACAGTTGGGAGGGTTGGTACTGGGGATCCAGGCATATCTGGGGCAAAGGCTTGGTCGGCATGATGAACCCGGCCGACAATATCGTGAACGACATCACGCAGAATAGCGACATGGTGGTCGTTTGGGGCGGCGACCCGGAGACCACCCCGTGGGGCTTCCGCGGGCAGCTTGCCAGCAGGCTGCTCTTCTTCTGGAACGAGATTGGCCTCAAGCAGGTGTACATCTGCCCGGAGGTGAACTACGCCTGCGCCATCCACGCCGACAAGTGGATCCCGGTGCTTCCCAACACCGACGCCGCTCTGCAGCTGGCCATCATGTACGTGTGGATCACAGAAGGCACGTATGACAAGGAGTATGTGAAGACCCACACGGTCGGCTTCGACAAAGTGAAAGCCTACGTGCTGGGCGAGGACGACGGCATCCCCAAGACTCCGAAGTGGGCTTCGCCCAAGACCGGCGTACCGGTGTGGACCATCAAGGCCCTGGCCCGTGACTGGGCCACGAAGACGGTGACCATCGGCCACTACTTCGGTGGCGGCATGGCCCGCGGTCCATACTCACACGAACCGGCCCGCCTCGAGGTCATCCTCCTTGGCATGCAGGGCCTGGGCAAACCGGGCGTGCATCAGTCACAAATCGCCTATCTGGGCATGCCGCGGAACATGCTCGGTGCGGGTAGGCAGTACATGGACATGTTCAACAACCTGGAGGCGTCCCCGGCCGGCGACCGGCTGCTGAAGCCACACCGGGGCACTCCGCAGGCCTGGGGCAAGCAGCTCATCCCCAAGACTCTCATTGAGCAGGCCATCCGCAATCCGCCGGTGGATTTCTGGGGCACCGGAGGCCACGAGGAACCCACCGCCGACCAATACAAGAAATACACCTACCCGATCGAGAAGGCGAAGGGTGGCACCGAGTTCCACATGATGTGGACGGATACACCTTGCCGAGTGACCTGCTGGGGTTTTGGCGGCGACGTCATGGCTGCCTTCAGGGAACCAACGATCGAGTGCGTTGTCGCCCAGCATCCCTGGATGGAGAACGACGTCCTCTGTGCGGACATCATCCTGCCGACCAATACTACCTTTGAAGTGAACGACATCATGCCGTGTCTGCGTGATGGCGACAGTTTCCAGAGCGTCCTCTTGATGCGGAAGGCGATCGAACCCATCGGCGAGTCCAGGAGCGACTACGAGGCCGTCTGCGCGGTGGCCGAGAAGTTGGGCATGCTCGACATGGTTACCGACGGCTTCAGCGAGGAAGAGCTGATCAAAGGTGTGTTTGACGGCATGCAGTTCAACAGGTTCAGCACGTGGGAGGAATTCTCGGAGAAGGATTACTTCGTCGTTCCGTACGAGAAGGACTGGCAGAAACACACGGCCGGATGGTACGACTTCTATGAGGACCCTGAGAAGAACCCGATACCCACGCCCACCGGCAAGCTGGAGTTCTGGTCGGAGAGCCTGGAGAAGGCCTTCCCCAACGACGAGGAACGTCCCGGTATCCCCAAGTGGATTGAAAAAGGCATCACGCATGACGAGCGCATATCGAGCACCCGTGGCAGGGTCTACCCGCTACTGGTCATGTCCAACCATGGTCGGTGGAGGGTGCACGCTCAGTGTGACGACATCCCTTGGACCAAAGAAACGGTCACTGGCAAGATCAGGGGCTGGGACGGGTACCTATACGAACCATGTTGGATGCATCCGAGCGTAGCTGAGGCTCGGGGCATCAAGAACGGCGATATTGTCAAGGTGTACAACGAACGCGGCGGCGTACTCTGCGGAGCGCTCGTGTGGGAGCGGATCATGCCGGGAGTTCTCTCGATTGACCATGGAGCACGAGCCGACTTCATCACGCCCGATTTCAGCCTGGACCGGGGCGGGGCTATCAACGTGATCTCTCCCGAAGGGCTCACCTCGAAGCACGCCGGCGGCCAGGCCACCAGTGGATATTTGGCCGAAGTGGAGCGGGTGACGATGGCTCAGATGGAGGAGTGGATGACCGCCTATCCCGAGGCTTTTGCCCGTGAGTATGACCCGGCTTCCGGTCTGCGTTTCAATAGTTGGATCGTGGAGGGGAGGTAGTCATGGCCAAGTCCAAGAAGGTCTTCGTCATCGACGTGGCCAAGTGCAACGGATGTCACAACTGCCAGATCGTGTGCAAAGACGAGCACGTGGCCAACGACTGGACCCCCATCACCAAGCCCCAGCCCGACATCGGCCAGTTCTGGATCGAAGTGACCGAGAAGGTCAGAGGCACGGTGCCCAAGGTCAAGGTGGCCTACCGGCCCCACCTGTGCATGCACTGCGACCAAGCCCCCTGCATCGAGGCCTGTCCGGTGGAAGGCGGCATCTATAAGCGAGACGACGGCCTCGTCATCATCGACCCGGCGAAATGCACCGGATGCCGCTTGTGCGTGGATGCCTGTCCCTATGAGAACGTCATCTGGTTCAACGAGGATCTGAACATCGCCCAGAAGTGCACGGGCTGTGCTCATCTCCTGGACGACGGCTGGACCGAGCCCCGCTGCGCCGATGCCTGTCCCACCCTGGCCCTGCGGTTCATGGACGAAACCGACGCCAATAAGCTCATCGGGAAAGCCGAGACCTGGAAGCCGGAACTCAAAGATAGGGTCAAGCCCCGGGTCTACTACATTGGCCTGCCCAAGAAGTTCATCGCCGGCACCGTGTACGACCCCAAGCAGGAGGAGGTAGTGATCGGAGCCACGGTAACTCTCAGCCCGGAGGGCGGCGCGCCCCAGACCACCCAGACCGATTCCTACGGCGACTTCTGGTTCGAGGGCATCCCCGACGGACTCTACGACCTGGAGGTCCGAAGCGGCCGCAAGGTGAAGCGATTCAAGGATCTGGACACCACAGCAGCCGACATCAACCTGGGGGATATAGCGCTGGCGTAGGTCAGCCAGGCCCGGGCGTATGACCACCCGAATTCGAACGGGGCGGCGTTGCTATAGCTTCGACGCCCCGAGTTCTCCCACGCGTGCCGCGGGGAGTAGAGGTGGCTTCGGAGGACTTTGAAGCCTTCAGGAGTCGCTAGGGTGATTGGTCGTCACGTGCATACCATGACCTTCTCTCTCGCTCGCTCGCGCGCGCGCGCGTTCCTCTTCCTCAGAGAGCTTCTGCACACAAGTCAGTGCACTATCTTGAAACACCGCCCTTGACATCACCCACGCCCCCGCGCGGGGGCGTGGATTACAGCTTCCTTGACGCCGTAGCCGAGTCGCGAGCAGGACAATCCCGAGAGATGAAGCATTCCCGGGGCGTCGGTAGGCAGTACCTTGTCTTTTCCCTGGTGAGGGCGGAATATCTTTCCGCAGTGGGAACGACCCGCGCGCACCCTGAGCTACAAGGAGGCCTGCCCGGTGAGAAGCTTGCGAAGGAATCTCAGGGACCTGGGACGAGGCATTCTCATCGTGGGTCTTGCCGTCTTCTACGTCAGTCTCGTCTCCAGTGTCCTTGGTGCCGACCCACCGGGGATGCTGCTGGTGGCGGGCGCGATCGCCGCCACGGTCGGGTGTCTGTGGCTGACGGCAGTGCTCGCCTGGGTACCCGGCGCCAGGGATAGGGGCGTCTTTGAGGCCACGCTGGCCTTCCTCTATCTTCCAGCAGCACTTTTCGCCGTGTTCGGCGCCTCGGAGAGCGAACTGAAGGCATCTTGGGTAGTAGTAGCATTCTTCTCTGTAGTTGGTGTCGTCGGCCTCTTCGTGCAGGTAGCGCGTGCCAGACGAAGGACGGATGCATGGCGAAACACCGACCCGGATGGGGGTTAGAGCCGGCCGCGATGTTCGCAATCCTCGACCGGAGCACCCATACCGTTGGCCAAAGTGCAAACGTGTCACGACGCATCGTACTGTGTCCGGCGCGCGGGCAGCGCACCGGACACAGCCACTGGCACCGGCACAATCCGAATGACCCTCAGAAATCCTCTGACTACAGGGTCCACGGACAATACGGACCCGGAGGGTTGTTCCAGTCAACGCGATTCCAGGGCGCAGGCATCGGATCACCGTAGTCGTTGCTCCCGCAGATCTGGGGATCATCCTTGCAGTACGAAGTGGGGGTCAACGTGTAAGGCGTGACGCCTGAGGCCCTTGGATCATTGGAAAATATAAGCCATGAGAGATGGCTGTATGCGGCGAGGTATCCATTTCTCGGATTTACATAGCCGTCATATTTGATGCGAACACCGTCTTGAAGCTCTGTATAGTAAGTGATGTACTCAAATGCATGTGAACCGGTGAAATAATCCGTGCTCCCTTCTATGCTGAGTTTTGGGTGAGACCCGTTCTCAATGAGTGCTCCTGACTCCAACACCACCCAAGCAATGTTGTTGAAGTTAGAATGACAGCTCAATCGCACTTCGGTCGGGAGATTGTTGTAGAAATATAGGTAGTATTTTTCCCAGTCTTGTTCATGGTCAAAAGGATCATAAGCGTCATTCACAGCATAGTAGTACCAGTATTCATATACAGTCCAACCTGTATGGTAAGTACCACAGTGTGGGCAGACAGCGCTCGAAAGATCCCGCTGTCTCCAGTAGACTGCCGGCCGCTGGTTGCTGGGGTGCGCAGAGCTTATCGTCCCACCCTCGTAGGTCTGGCCATAGGCTACGCTGGTGATCTGATAGGGGACGCACGTTTCACTCACGTCCTCGACATCGATGGCACTGTTCCCATTCCAGGCGCAATACGGGGCATACTGGTTGATGAGGCGGCCACCGCTACCCTGGATGGGGAAGAATTTCTCTGAGTCTCCAGGATTTCCACCGTCGAATTGCAGCGAGGCGAGATAGGTATGGGGGTTATAGATGGCGGCCTGAGCAGATTCCGAGAGCCCGAGCACTGCCATCGTCGCAGCCAATACTGCCAGGATCAGGGTACGCTTGAGACGCGCCTTCATTGCGCTACCTCCTCTAAAGCGGCTGCGGCATCTGCCAGAAGGGATGGGACAGGCTTGACGAACATGCCCAGGAATATCGTGGTACCATCGCGCTCTGTCAGAATCAGCGTGCGGTGCTCCCCGGCTCCTCTTCGTATGTTGTACTCTGAAGAGCCCTGGAGCACAGAGTCGACTATCGGGTACTCTGACTCAAGCTCGGCAATCAACCCAGCGTTGGTTGCCGAAGAGAACTCCCTGACCAGGAAGCCCTCATAGCCAGTGGCCTCCGCCTCCGGTGACCGCGGGTCGAATCTGTAGAACAAGAATAGGCTACCGTGGAGCACGCGCACCTCGGTCAGAGGGTAGCCACGGAAGCTGTCACCCAAGGAGTAGGTTTT
>CAZOJR010000008.1:0-2831 GCA_964580165.1 uncultured Gaiellales bacterium | reverse complement strand
TCGCCGCCTCTTCAACCGATGACCGCAGTGAGGCGGACCAGGCTGCCTCAGAGGACAGGGAGTCCGAATCAGCATAATCAGAACTGGACGCCTGTCCTAGATCAGCGGCCTCCGCAGCACCGGCCTGGGTGCTTGAAGTGGTACCCGCCGCAGCGGACTTGGCATCGGATAGCATGTAGGCCGCGACTCCGAGACAGAGCATCAAGGCGATGCTTAGGAAAGCCACAACACACATTCGAATGCGAGTTTGCGGAGTCCTCATGAGCAAACCTCCCTAATTGCGCCGTGGGCCGGTGCTCTTCTGGACCTCTCTTGGTCCGGGGCACAGGCCTGTCAATCAGCATGTCAAAGGCCCCTTCCGCCACTCACACTAGTCATAGTCCATGGCGCACCCCCTTTCGCACAGCCTCTCGAGTGGGTCAACGTACCACGAGGAAGAATCTACCCATCTGAGTTCCGCGCAGAGGCGGTCAGATTGCACCGCATGACGATCACTCCAGCATGGTGAACCTGGCACTGGTGTCACCGCCTCAGACGTCCTAGAACGCTGGCCACCCAGACGGCTTTGGCGGTGTAAGCAGCGTGGGCTCCTGTTCTGCGATGTGCATGAGTGCGTCCACTACCCGGGGATCGAATTGCCAACCTCGCTCTTGTTCGATCTCCGCCAAGGCATCCGGGATCGACCAGGCTTCCTTGTAGGGGCGCTCGTGGGTGAGTGCGTCAAAGGCATCCGCCACGGCAACGATGCGGGCGGGAAGAGGGATCTGCTCTGCCTGGAGACCCTGGGGATACCCACGGCCGTCCCAGCGCTCATGATGAGAGAGAGCGATCTGTCTGGCCATCTTCATGAGATCCGACCTACCCCCCTTGAGGAGTTCCGCGCCGAGAAGGGTGTGGTTCTCCATTACCTCTCGGTCCTCTGCGGAGAGCCCGCCATTCTTGAGAAGAACATGGTCGCCGATGCCTACCTTGCCTATGTCGTGGAGGGGGGCTGACTGCATGATAAGCTCCACTTCCTCAGGAGGTAGACTGAGTTCTTGAGCAAGCAGTGCGCTGAGACGAGCCACTCGATGGGCGTGTCTCCCAGTGTTGTCATCCCGCAGTTCGGCCACTTGGGCCAGGCGCTCAAGCGTTTCAACATGCGCCTGTCCCACTTCCCGGGTTCGCCTCTCCATCTGAGCCATTAGAACCCGGTAGTTCTCCCTCAGGCGACGCTCCAAAAAGCGAGTATCAAGGAGCGAGTACACACGTAGGATGAAGTCGGGAATCTGAATGGGCTTGGCCAGGAAGTCCTTGGCCCCAGCCTCGATGGTTCTCCTCCTGACCTCAAGATCATCAGGAGCGCCGATAGCAAGGACGGGTAAGAACGTATCAGGAGAGCGCTTGCTGCAAAGGGTGTCAAGCAAGTTATGACCATCTGGGCCGGGCATGCCGATATCCAGAACGATAAGATCCGGATCAACCGAGTCGAAGGCGGAGCAGAATTTAAGCGGATCCGTGAATCCCCGTAGCTCCTTGTAGCCGGCAGACTCTAGCGCCTGGGTGAGAAGGCGAACCACACTCAGGTCGTTATCGACGATCAATATCTGGGCATTTGTGTGTTCCAGATCGTCCACAACCTTCACATCTATGGGTTCGCTCTTTGAACCTCTATCGGCTCATCTGCCAAACTTCTTGAGCCCTCTCGCATAAGCTTGGTCGTCACGTGCATACCGGAACCTTCTCCTGGCTCTTCACGGGGTCACCGGGTATGCTTGGCAGGCACTCCGGGGAGTCCCTTCAGGAGAAACGTATGCCCGAGACCCTGCGTGAACTCATAGGCCGAGGCCCGGTCGATGCCCGGACAGCTCTGAGTATTCTGGAGCAGCTTCTCGGGGCTGTCGAGTTTACCCACTGGGGCGGGGCCGTGTATGGGCGTATCACGCCTGACGCCATTACGGTCACTACCGAGGGGCCGGAGATCAAGGTCCATCTTGAAATTGCGCCCGCGAAAAATGGAGCGACCATAATCACGGACGCCGCATCGGCGACCTTGAGGTACGCCGCTCCCGAGCAGATCCGGGGCTGTCCGGCCGACCGACGGAGCGACATCTTCGCCCTAGGGATAGTGGCCTACGAGTTGTTCACCGGTATACACCCCTTCGTGCTGCCTGACCGCCCTTGTGCCGAGGTTACAGCACAGCGCATCTTGCATGAGGCGCCATGGGAAATCCCTCAGGCGCTCTTTGCCACTCTGCCGGAACGCATCCCGCAGGCATTGAGACACGCCCTGGCTAAGGATGCGGAGTGTCGTTTTCCCGACGCCGCGAGCTTTTTGGATGCCCTCAAGGGAGAAGCCGCGGATACAGCCATGAACGCGGCCGAGCAGGATGTTCCTCGTGTATCTCTTCCGCCTGGCCGCAGTCGTCCCGACGGGGTGCTTTCGCGGCGCGGATGGCTTGTGTATCTGGCGCTGGGTGTGCTTGCCATAGTCGTGGTGCTAGTGGTGCTACTTTTTGTCCTGGACGAAGCGCCGGGGGTCTCCGAAGACACCGTCTCGGGTGCTACCACCATCACGGTCTCTGTGACTACGGCCAGCGTAGCACCGGGGACCGCCACTACCGCCGCTTCTTCCACTGAAGACGCTCCGTGGACCACCGCCACGGAGCCCGTCACCACCACCACGGACACCACGCTCGAACGATACGAGGAGTCCGACCCGCGGCTGGCTTACTTGGGCGACTGGTCGGCGCCTGCGGAGGATGCTGACTCGGGGGCCGTTCGAGTGGAAGCAGATGAAAGCGGAGCTTCGGTAACTGTGACCTTCGAGGGTACCTATCTGGCTTGGATCA
>CAZOJR010000007.1:2996-20192 GCA_964580165.1 uncultured Gaiellales bacterium | reverse complement strand
GCTCCACGGGGCATTTATAAAAGGTTTCACCATCGAATTGGTGGAACCATAGGGCGGCCGGAATAGCGGCACTGTCCGCGCGCCGGTGACCGATCTAAAAGCATCCGTCCCTCCGCCTATCTGACCGGTCATGGCCGACGTGGACAGGCCGGTAAGAACCGGGTGCGACCAGCTGTGGTCCCCGACCTCGAACAGCCCCAGCTTCATGCCTTTGATGATCTCGGAGTTTATTGCAGGCGTGCTCTTGACCGAGGAGCCTATGAGAAACAGAGTGGCTGGCACCTCGTTCTTCTGCAAAGCCCTGAGCGTCGCCACTCCCCGGTCAGCCCGCGTGTTGTCGTCGAACGTAAGGGCGATCTGCTTGCTACCGGACGACCCCTTATAAACCACCGATGCTGAAGCAGCCAACGCCGTACCCGTCCACAGAAGAGACGTGGCCAGGACCAAAGCCACCCCCAGAATCACGAGCCGGACCGAAGACCACCGCGCTTCCCGCATTACCGCGCACTTCTCCATGACTCCTCCTAAACTGCGGAGAGAATGACCACGAACACCCCCAGAATGGCCGTGTAAATCGCAAAGATCCGCAGACGGTGCTCTCTGACATAGCGCATAAGAAAGTACACAGCGGCAAAACCGGATATCGCAGCCGCAACGGCACCCAGCGCATAAGCCAAACCACCTCCTCCGGCAAAAGCGTCACCAATATCCTTCACCTTAAACACGAAGGCTCCAAAGATAGCGGGGATGCTAAGCAAAAATGAGAACCGGGCCGCGGTGGGCCGGTCGAAGCCCAAGAAGACGCCGGCGGCGATGGTGGAGCCCGACCGGCTCAAACCCGGCGCGATGGCCAGAGCTTGAAAACAGCCAACGATGAACGCGTCACCCGCGCGCATCTTACCGAGCGAGGCAGGCTCCCGCCGCGTCCGACCCATAGCGTAATCCGAACCCCATAGAAGCAGGCTCGTCACGATGAGAAAGATGCCCACCGCCAGAGTGCTATCGAACAAACCCTCAAAGAAGTCGGATAGAAGAAATCCGGCGAATGCTGCGGGAACAGAGCCGATCACAAGCCAGACGAAGATGCGCCGCCAGTACTTGACTTCCTGCCGGTTGCCCAGGCGCCCCGGCGCTACCAGCGACAACACGATCTTGCCAACGTCGCGGATGAAGTATCCCACCACCGCGACAAGGGTCGCGACATGCACAAGTACATCAAACGCCAGCGTAGGAGCGGAGATACCGAAGAACTCAGGCACCAGAACGAGGTGGCCGGAACTGGATATGGGCAGGAACTCAGTGAGCCCCTGCACTACGCCAAGTATGAGAGCATCAAGGACGGTCAAGTTCTGGTCCGTTCTCTTCCCCTGCCGCACACAACGGCAGGCAGCATATCATGGAGGAAGACCAAGACTGAGAAAGCCATCCTTTCAGAAGCAGCTAGAAAGGCAGCGTTCTCCAGTGGCCGAGAGCCGTTTTACTCACTCGGAACGCGCCGACTGCCACCGCCATCTTCAAGAACTCGCCGAGAATGAACGGGGTGACGCCAAGCGTGATTGCACGGCTGAGATCGCCACCTGCGTAGGCAAATGCCAGCCATGCCACCCCTGGGAGATAGATGGCGATTTCTGCCACCAGCGCACCAGCTGTGAGATAAGCCAAGTCCCGAAACAAAGGCCGGTTTTTGAATACAGACCGGCTCTTGGCCAGTATCCCTCTCGAGTGACCTGGGTTCCACCTCCGGTCCTGATGAACAACGAAATCCATCAGAATAACGGCGGGCAGGAAACCCAGCAGATAGCCTCCGGTGGGCCCCAGGAGCACTGCCGGACCGCCGAGGCCACCATGGAAAACGGGAGCGCCGGCAAGTCCCAGCGCCAGGTAGGCCGATACGGCTGCCACCCCAAGCCTGGGACCGAGAATCCCTCCCACCAGAAGCACAGCCAAGGTCTGCATAGTGAGTGGCACAGGGTAGAACGGCACCGAAAGTCTGGCCCCAGCGATCAATATCCCCAAACCGGCTACCGCCACGCCCACTTTGACAACCGCCGGCCGGACCGGTTCACGGGACAGGCCCAACGGCTTAGCCGCGACAGAAGTTGGCTCAACACCATGACTCGTTCTCACACCGGCTCTCCTTCGCCGTTGATGCAGCTATAGCTCACTCGTCCAGGCAGTCTAACGGCCGGTTTACACAGCTGTCAACTTGGTCGACAACCACGTCACCGGCAAACACCGCTATGACATTGCCAGAAGTGCTTCGTATCAGGAGCTGTCCTTCCTGTCCGAAGCCAATCACCTCTCCGGTCGCCACTGGATCGTTCTGTGGAGGTCCAGACAACACGTTGACCAACCGCCCGGCCAGCACGTCGCGCCGGCGAAGCTCACCAAGGAGGCCGGCCGGCTCGATCTCGGTCCACCGTTCGGTGAGCTGCGCCAGCAGAGCCGCCAGCAACGGCGCCCGCGGGACTTCTCGACCTATACCGGCGCTCAGAGAGACCGGGGCCGGTTTGCCTCTCCATTCCCCGACATCTCTCCCAGAGATATCCTCGAGGAGCGCTGCGGGATCACTGTTGACATTCAGGCCAATCCCCGCCACAGCCCACCGCAGCCGGTCTCCGTCCATAGAGCTCTCCAGCAGGATTCCCGCCACCTTCCTGCCATCCAGCAGCACATCGTTGGGCCACTTGATCCCGATTCTACCCTCCAGACCGGGGATGGTCTCTAGAACCTCGCTCACGGCCAGAGCCGCCGCCAGCGAAAGGAGCTGGACCTGGGTAGGCGCCAACTTTGGGCTGACCAGAACGGAGAAAGTAAGGTCTTTCGCCGGTTGGCTGAACCAAGTCCTGCCCAGACGTCCCCGGCCACCGGTCTGCCGGTTGGTCACTACCACCGCGCCTGGAGGCAAAGAATCGGCCTGCCGCTTGAGCACCTGGTTGGTGGACTCACAGGCATTGAGATATCGGTAAGGGAGGCCAGCCAGCCACGAGAAGCCAGGTTCGATCTTCGCAAGCAAGTGCGGCAGTACCGCTTCAGCCACCAGCAAGTCAGTAGCAGGGCGAGCCAACCGGTACCCAGCACCGGTTACGGACACAATATCGAAACCGAGCGCACGTAGATTTTCGACATGTTGACGCACCTCAGCACGTGACAGTCCCAGTTCGCGACTCAAGCTCGCGTCCGAGAGAACGGGGCCGGGTTGAAGAGCAAACTGGGAACAAGGCCAAAAATCCAACTTAAGAGCAGGCTCAAAGACAGGATCAGAAGACGGTGATGACAGCCGGGCGGCCAGCTGAACCCGGTAGGCAATTTCGGCTTCCAGCACACCGCGTTTCCCGGCTTCGCTCAATACCTCGTCCAAATGCTGCAGAGGAGATGTGCCTCTCAGCGCGTCGCTCATGGAGAAACGTCAAATATCATCACGGGAACCGGATGCAACCGCCAGGATTCCAATAACCGTTGTAGAAAAATTAAGAACGGCAATCGCTGCAAATCGTAAGGAAACCTTTTTGGCTCGAGCGTCATCTGCTATCTTGTACCACCCTCGATTTCAGGAGCCTGATCCTTCTTGAGAAATCAGAGCATCACAAATAAGCCTCGGCACGGCCATGTCAGACGTAACGTGCTCATTGCGGTGGGCGCCATCATAGCCATCGTAGTCTTGGCCATCGTAATCGACTCTGCCCTCTACTACAACAAAGTCCACGCCGGAATCCGAGTGTCGACCGTCAGTCTGGGCGGTCTCACCCGTGACGAGGCCGTCGCCGAGCTGAGCAGTTATGTCGCCGAAGCTCAGGGCGCAGCCATTGAACTGACCGATGGTAGCAAGACCTGGTCTGTCATGCCTGACGAAGCAGGAGTAAAGATCGATGTTGAGAGCGCGGTGTCGGCCGCTATGGAAGCCACTCGCAAGAGCAACTTCTTTGGCGATCTCGCCAAGCGAATCAAGCTGTACTTCTCTGGAGAAGAGATCGCTCTGCAGGGAACCGTCGACGAAGACCTGGTGGGTCAGCTTTTGGCTGGGATCGCTGAAGAGATCGATGTTCCTCCGGTCAACGCGGGTCTGACCATAGAGGGTACTGAGATCAAGGTTGTCGAAGGACAAAGCGGCACAGTAGTAGATCAAGACGCCTTGCACGCTCAGCTTGAGGCCACGCTGCTCTCGCTCCATGCCACGCAGATCGAAATACCCATGATGGTCAAGGAGCCCGACGTCCAAGCCGAGGACAATCAGGAGGCTCTTGAACAGGCCCGGACGATGATCAGTAATTCTGTGAAACTCACCAGAGGCGACAAGACTTGGACCCTGACATCCGCACAAATCGCCAGCTTCATGGATTTCACTTCTGAAGATTCCGGTGGTATCTCAACTCTGGTGCCCTATCTCTCTGCTGAGAAGATGATTTCCTTCTTCGATGAGATTGTCGAAGAAGTGGCGACAGAGCCGGTTGATGCTTCATTCGACAGCGACGGCACCAAGGCATGGGTCGTGCCGGGAGTGCAGGGCGAGGCGCTGGACTGCAGAAGCCCTCACAACGGCGGCGCTGAAGTCAAGCGGGCGGACAACCGAGGCGGCAGTAACCACCACAGAGCCCGACCTGACCACTGAGGAAGCCGAAGCCATGGGGATCAAGGACAGACTGTCCACCTATACCACTGAGTGGGTGGGTACCACGGCCCGGCAGACCAATGTGCGCATCACCACTGAATACGCCAGCAATGTCATCTTGGCGCCCGGCGAGATATACAACTTCGACGAACAGATAGGACCCCGTACGTCTGAGCGAGGGTACAAGCTAGCTCCAGGCATCGTCGGCCCGGGCAAGCTGGAGGATGTATTCGGGGGAGGTATCTGCCAAGTCTCAACCACGCTGTTCAATGCGGCCTTCTTCGCCGGACTTGAGATAGTAGAGCGCAAGAACCATTCTATTTATATTGACCACTATCCCAAGGGGCGCGACGCTACCGTGAGCGCCGGCGGTCCAAACCTCCGATTCAAGAACGATACCAGCCACTACATCTGGATTCGCGGCACATCAGACGGCATAACCACCACGTTCAATATCTACGGAACCGACGAAGGCCGCGAAGTGACCTACACCACCAGTGACTTCTACAATTACGTAGGCCGGACCGACGTGACCGTGCTCAACGCGTCTCTCGGATCCGGCACAACCGTAATCAAGACCAGCGGGCAGTCGGGCAAACAACTCAAAGTCGTCCGTAAGGTGACACTACCCGACGGCACAGTGGTTCATAACGATACCTTCGTCAGCACTTTCCCGATGATATCTCGTCAAATTGAAGTCGGTACAGCCACCGCCACGACGACCACAACAACTACGAAACCCACAAGCACGTCCACTTCCACAACCACCACAAGCGTACCGGCATCGACATCTCCACCGCAGACGGAATTTTAGATAGCTTTCTTTGCCCTGATCGGGTCTAAAGCTTCCCGCAGAAGCATTCGCCCTGCGGGAAGCTTTGAGGACATCGGCCTTATGATGTCAGCCGTTCGAATATCGCATGGGGAAGAGAGTCGCGTGTTTCGAGTGTCACCTCGATGATGTCGGCAGGCGACTCACCCAGCCGTTTCTTTAGCTCCCCCAAGAGACAGGGGCGGCACACAACAAGAGCAAGATCGTAATCGCGAGATAGTAGCGCCGCCAGAGCACCGACCCATCCTCTTCCGCCGATCAATTCGAGCGGACCGATCTCGTCCAAAACTAAGAGGTTACAAGGAGTTGAACGGGCAAGTGCCTCGTTTGCCCAAGTAAACACCCCTGGATCAAATCTCCAACCTGGAGTAAGCGAATCGGAGGTGGGCCCAAGCTCTGTATTCGGCAATCCGGCCATGCCTTCGCTTCTCGCGTCTCGGTCGCGCTCTCTGCCTTGAGAACCGAAATGCCTGCTCTCCCCGGTGCGCAAGTCGACAACTCGTCGTAGTGAAATATGATCAGCGGTGTCACAACGCTCCGTCAGAAGACCAGCCACTGTTAACCCCTGTGCGCCCGCGTCGCTTGCGACGCGGGCGCACAAAGTGCTCTTGCCGGATCCTCGTTCCCCTGTGATGACACAAATCAGGGAACGAGGCTGCATGAACGCTCCCGGTTTAGTCTGTCCCACCGGCACAGGAAATGTATCCTAGACCTGATAATATGCCCCGCCCGCGCAGGCCCTGCACAAAGTACGGCCATCTTGCACCACATCTCGGGCGTCTTGAATCTTCTCCCCGCAAACAGCGCACACCGAGGTGCGGATCGAATGCCCAGGTCGGTCTTCCTCTGGGATTACCATTCTCACAGGAGTGACGCTGAACAGTTGCTCGTCGGCCCAGTCCTTCCAGAACTCAATGGGATCTGTATCGTTCCCGGCATGTGGCACTTCAGGTCGTGGAGCCAATCGCACCGCCCGCTCCGTCGCCAAGTCGACGAAAGTAGCGGCAAGCTTCCCGTAGTCGACCCATTTGAGCCTTCGCCGGCCGAGCGTGACTCCTGTCGCCACACTCACGGCGTCGCTGGCACAACGGTCCATCTCTACATACACGACAAGATCACGATACGACAGAGGATCTTCGATCCCTAGCTCCCGGCATGCATAGCGAGCCATACGGACCCCCATCACCATTCCGTGGCAAAGGTGGCCGTGAAAGGCCTTAGCGGCCTGGAGATCCTCTTCTAGCGAACGCATGCAGCCAACCTCCGGTCAATCGTTATTCGGTCATCACTTGAATTCAAAGGACACTATGTCCTTGACCCACGACTTGCTTTCCATACCCGGGATCACAACGCTGAGCGTACCATCGTCACCGATAGCCAGTAGCGCGTCGGCGCTCGCTTCGATGTCAGCGAGAGCCACCTCAGCCATATAGCCATCGGATGCGGTCATGTCCACCAACGTCGCGCCGCTCTGTACACCAAGGGTCGTGAAAAGATCGCTCAGACGCACACCCCGGTAGTCCGTCATACCAAGTTTTGGGTGATCTACGGTTATCTCCGCAACCGTCATCTTCTCCAGTTCGGCGGCGGTGATAACCATGGGATTGTCGGCCATGCCTTTCACCGCAACGTTCCCGCTCGTCCCACCTGCGGACTCCTCGGTCGTGGAAGTCTCGGCAGCGGTGGTTGTTGTATCTGCAGCAGCTGTTGTGGAGGTTCCGGCAGTAGTCGTCGTTTCGGCTGCAACCGTCGTCGTTGTCTCCTCCGACCCTCCGCAAGCGCCGGCAAATAGCATCACCCCGGTCAGCAGCAACACTGCAACAGTAAGCAGATAGCGAGAGCATCGTAGGTTGTGGGAATTGCGGGTGAACATGATCATATCCTCCTTATCGGTGTTATGGACGTATCGCTAGCGAACCGGGATTGCGTGCCCCATCAGTTCCTGTAACTGAGTGTCCGTTGGTTCCAAGTGATAGAAAAGCTGATAGAACTCCTTGACTTTCGCCTCCATATCGAAGTCATACAACTCCGGATAGAGCAGGTTTCCAACCCAGGGGATTCCGAGAATGCGCCCGATGGAATACGGCCGGTCAACCCAGTCGAACGGGCCGTGTGGAATCTGGTACACCTGGCCATTCTTGACGGCAGTTATGTTCGCCCAGTCGGCACCAGTGGTGATCTGCTCGTACACGTTGGTCTCCTCGGCCGGATCGCTTGCCACCAGAATCACCTCGGGATCCCACGCGATCACCTGTTCCAAGGACACCGGGGACATCCCATACCCGTCTTGGAGTTCCACATCAGCGACATTGCGCGCGCCGACTACGCTAAAAACCTCGGTGTGGCTGGATCCTTCGGGATCGGTGTGCAGTCCCTTACCTCCTTCGGCGTAGTACAGGCTCACCCGGTCTTCCTCGATGAGCTTCGCTGCATTCTCCTGGGCTTGCCTGATGACCTCATCGGAATAGACGGCCAACTCCTCCGCCTTCTCTTCGACTCCAAGGATCTCCCCCACAAAGCGGTAAGCGTCTCCGGTCTTGGTGAGAGTCGAGTCGATCAGAACAACCGGCGTTCCGAGCAGCTCTTGCGCACGCTCCGCGTCGGAGATAGCCGCCTCGTCGATCGTGCCGATGCTAAGCACCACATCAGGGTCCAGCTTGATGATTTCCTCCACATTGCCTGTGGTGTTCTTGCCAAACCAGCCTCCCAGACCCACCATGGCGCGGTATTCGTCTGGTATGTATTCCTTCTCCTGCTCGGTGGGCGTGATGTTCCATCCAATGAGCATCTCGGGAGCCAGAGTGTATACAAGATTGGTCCCCGTGGGGCCGGTACAGAAGACCTTACCGATCTGAGCGGGGATGGTGACTGCTCTGCCGGCATCGTCGGTGATGCTCACTTCCTCTACGCTTGTGACATCGGGCACCGTATCCGATGTCGGTATCGTCTCCGACGTAGAGACCGCATCGACCGTATCCGACGTCTCCTCGCTCTGCCCGCAGGCAAGCATGGGCAGAAATACAACAACCAGCAGGAGAAGAACAACGATCAGAACAGCCGACCGAGATATGGGCGCACCACATAATCTGCGGCCGCTACGTCCCTCGCTGATGGCTTCTCTATCTCTCATCCAATCCGGCACCGCCTGTCTCCTCTCGTGAAGCGTAATCCGGTATGCAGTATAACGATTCCAGGGCCAGCATTGCAAGTCCCTTCCGCGGTTCCCAAAGCAGACCCTCACAGAGCCCGGGCAGCGCACACTTTCAGAGCTGGATCCGTTTCCGGATCGCCCTCAAGGATGCGAACGGGTATCCCGTAGATCTCCTCCAAGCTGGACTCGGTCAAAACCTCTCCCGGATCCCCCAGAGCCGCCAACCGACCGTTCTTAATGAGCCCCACCCGAGAGGCGCAGGCAAAGGCGTGGTTGGGGAAGTGCGAAGACATAAGAACAGCCAGGTCTCGCTCATTCACCAGGGTCTTGATCAACGACAACAAACGGGCCTGATTGCCGAAATCCAGATGCGAAGAAGGCTCGTCCATGATAAGAACCCTGGGTTCCTGGGCTAGAGCCCTTGCGATCAAGACCAATTGACGCTCACCACCACTGAGTTCGGTATAAGGTCGGTCGGCTAGATCGGCGATGCCCATGCGTTCGAGCGAGGCTCCGGCCACATCGTGATCATGCCGGGAGGGCGCGGCGGTCAGCGAGATATGAGCAGTCCGGCCGGTCAGCACAACATCAATCACGTGAAACGGGAAAGGAGCCGTGTGTGCTTGGGGAACGTAGGCCATCAGGCGGGCACGTTCCCGCCGCGATTGTCCCGCAAGGTTCTTGCCATCAATGAGGATCTCTCCGCCCATGGGCTCAATTGCTCCAAGAATGGTGCGAAAGAGAGTAGTCTTGCCCACACCGTTCGGACCGAGCAGGCAGAGATTCTCCCCAGCGGTTATGGACAGATCGACACCGCCCAGTACGACCCGCCGGCCATATCCGCACGAAATACCACGCAGCTCGAGGATCATGTCCAAGCCCTCCTCGTCCTTGTCAGCAAGAAGATGAAGAACGGCGCCCCAATAAGAGCCGTCAAGATGCCAAGGGGCATCTCCAGTGGACCGGTAAGCCGGGCGATATCGTCGATCAAAAGCAGATATACGGCCCCAATCACCGCCGACACAGGGAGAAGCCTGCCGTAGTCGGGACCAACCAGGCCACGAGCCACGTGGGGAATGATGAGCCCCACCCACCCAACGATCCCAGCAATGCTCACCGCGGAAGCAGTCATGAGCGTGCAGGCACCGATCACTATGATCCGCATCTTGGTTGTCTCCGAACCCATGGCCTGCGCTTCTTCTTCGCCGAAAGAGAGAGGATTGAGATGCCACCTCACTGCGAGCAGAGCAATGCCTCCGATAAGCATAGGGCCGATGAGAATAAGAACATCCTGCCGGTTGACCGACGCCAGGCTCCCCATCAGCCAGAAAGTGATGGCGGGAAGCTTGTCGGACGGATCGGCGAGGACCTTGAGTATGGAGATGAGTGAAGTGAAAACGGTGCCCACCAGGATACCCGTCAGCACCAAGAACAAGGTGGGATCGCCGCGTCGCAGGCGACCGGCCAGTGTGTATGTGATAAGAACAGCCGTCAGACCGAAGCCAAGAGCGAGGATTTGGGTGACAATCACGCTCTTAGACAGCATAATGCCAAGAGCGGCGCCGAAGCCCGCTCCGGCGGAGGCACCCAGGATGTCCGACGACACCAGAGGGTTGCGGAACATGCCCTGATAGGCCGCGCCGGACAGTGCCAGCCCCGCCCCAATCAACATGCCTGCTATGATCCGCGGCAGGCGCACGTTCAGAATAACCGTGCTGACGTTTTCGGGCACCGTGGCGTCCGTCAGCCCCAGTTTGGCGCCGAATAGGTTAAACAACTCCCCCAATGAGACCTCGTAACGGCCCAGGGTTATGGAAAGCAAGAACACCAAAATGGGGAGCGCTATCAGGCCTGGAACACGCAGCCGCACAGCGACCGTTTTGATCCTCGAACCGAGGCTCAGCGCCGGGACCTCGGCCCCTTTGGTTTCCACCGTATCCGTCAAACCATCGGCCATGTGTGTTAGTTCGCCGTTACACGCGCGGCCGGCACAGCCGGCGCGCTTGATCCACGAATCACGTCGTCTTTGGTAATCTGCACCATCCAGCCGCCATTATCGAACGGGCCTCGCATACCGCCTTCTTGACAGTAGCGCCACACCTCGTCCCGATCGACAACAACCATACCCGCGAGCACATCCACACCTTGATCGAACCACCACGGCACGAGAGGAACACTCGGGCCCATCAGCACCACCGTCGCCTGAACGGAAAGCTCGAGCAGCCGGGGGAGCGTCTTGTTAGTGACCGTCACCCCCGTAATGAAGACAAAGTCCTGCTCGGGAAGCACGTATTCCGCAGCGAAGTCGGGGAGATCTCCGTCTTGCGGGTTTCTCTCCAGCACGGTGAGCGAGCAGCACTCGGCTGCCTGCTCCATATTGGGGAAGTGACCGATAACCGCCACTCTCTTCCCGGCGATCATGTCCAACATATCCGTGAGGGCTCCGGGGCCATGGATCGACTCAAGGGGCTTACTCAACCAACTCTGAACTCTTTCCGGAGTGTTATAGAAAGAGTTAACCGCCGCCGTGCCCAGCGAAGCTTCGTATAGATTCCAGCTTTTCAAATAGGTGGCCATATCCCGAAGTCCACGCCCGGAATACGGCGGCTTGAGCAACGTACCGCGTGAGTTCCCGCGGTAGGTCATGGCAATGCCCATTCCCCCGCTATCAATTACCGTCCAGCTTCGCCCCACCAAGCATGAAGTCACCGCAGCGTCATTCGATATACCGTCAAGAAACCTGTCGTAGATGTCCCAACGTCCGCTCAAACCACTCCAATCTCACCCGTTTGATCCGGCGCCGGTCCCTGATGGCAGCTCGACGTCGTTATAGGGGGGAGAGTATAACGTGAAACCATGTATTCGGACAACTCCGAAACGTCAAATCGGTAATTCAGAGCCCCCGTCTTGCGTGTCTGGCAGCCTGGACGCCCTCCGGGGATCTAATCCTCCGGTGGAGGTTCTTGGGGGAGACTGACTGGCGAAGGATCCTCCCAGCCGGCAAAATGCCGCTGGAACACGGCATCCAAGACCTCTTCCGCTTCGGTCGACACCGCCCGGTAGCGTCGCACCAGATCCTGGGCCTCCGGTGTCAAATGCGAACCCCCGCCCAAGCTGCCTCCGACGCTACGATCGAGGAGAGCAAACCCCAGACGTTGCTCGGCCGCATGCAGTATGCGCCAAGCTTTATTGTACGACATTCCCAGTTCCTGGGCGGCCCTTCTCAGCGAACCCCACTGTTCCACACCATCCAAAAGCCGGGCAGGGCCGTCTCCGAAGGCCCTGCCCCGATAGTCAAGCCATATCTTGTACATGAGTCGCACGGGCTTCTCCTTGTTTCCGGTCTATGTAGCCGGTCCCGGTCCTGGTCCCGGGCCACTGCCAGGTGGAGCCTTCGCGATCGGCGAGCCACCTGCAGTGGACGAGTTGCTTACGGGCAATGAGGTGGCCGGGGATAGATAGGTCTCGGTGCCGCAATACGGGCAGCGAACTAGGCCCTTCCCGGCCAACTCCACCTTGCCTCCGCAATTGGGACAGGTATCCTCCCTGATCTGCGCCACCTCTGCAGACACCAGCTCGCCCCTCTCCCAATTCACATACCCCCGGAAGAGATCCTTGCCGATAAGGTCGTAGACGTTATCCCTTAACTGTTCCCGGGTCAAATTGCACTCAATGGCCAGATCGGCCAAGCTGACCCTGCCCCTGGTCACGACCGCATTTAGAATAGTCCGCTGTTTGTCCGCCCTGCTCTCAGCCTTGATCTCACCGCGCGAAGTTAGCAGCAAGTAGAACCCCACGGCAACGAAAGGCAACGAAAACAACACCAGTCCGAGGACATGTCCGGCGCGGCTTTGCCCCTCACCCAGTTCGGTCAACCCCACGATCAACCAGGCGGCCACGCCTAATCCTACTATCACTAGCACGATCCCTGCTATCCTGGTTCGCATCGTACCCTCCTGGCCGTTCCCGTTTGGATCGAGCGCCCGGTTCGGAAGAACCGGTCACCACGACACCGTCATGCCACGACTCGCAGTTTATCCGGCGCGGAACCCTCCTCCCCCGCCACCCCCGGAGAACCCGCCGCCAAAACCGCCGCCAGAGAAGCTTCCACCGCCCCATGCACCCCGTTTTGTGCCACCGCTCGATCCCGGTACTGCGGTTAGCGCGCTCGACATGTTGCCAAGACTCTTGAACAAACCGTCGGAGATGGTGTCGAGGCTGAAACCCCCTCCGGGTACGCCCGGGCCGCCAATAGGGCCAAGACCTCCTCCCAAGCTCCCTCTTCTCAGGTCTCTTCCCAAACCTCCCGGTCCGGGAATTCCGGTGCCCGAAGGCAACGGCATCAATATCGGTGGATGGTACCAATAAGGGGAAGCTACCGTCAGGCCTTCAAAGCGCCTCACCCATTCTTTCTCCACACCAAAGGCAATCGCGTACGGCAGATATTTCTCAAAATTATCTTTGGCCGACTCCATATCCTGGAATCGCGTGAGATCCTTCAGATAGTTGCGAAACGCCTCCCACTTCCGCTGTTCTTGCGCCCCATTTGGAGTCCGTTGAGGCATATGAGGGGCAAACGCCCACACAATAGCTACCGCCATAGCCGATCCCACCATGAACCAGCCCCAGCCAGACAGCCCGCCCAGTGCCATGGCCACCGTCAAGACACCGAGGATCACAGCAGCCAGGAAACCATAACCGGCCCAACGCGAGCGGGCTTTTTTAGGATTGCTGTAGAACAGCTTCCGATTGGTCACTTCTGTATACACCTGCCCAACGATCGGCTCTATGTGGGCGTAGAAGTGATTCTTCAGTTCGGCGGTGGTCACTTGATCCGGATGCTTGGCATCGAAGAGGGCGCGTGCCACCGTGAGTTCGAAGCCTTGAAGATCATCGAACGGCCTCAGCCGAGTGAAGATGGTTACGGCTTTGCCGGTCGGCCCTTTCTTGTCGGTGTCGGTAATCTCCAGGTAGCCGCGCCCTGCTAAATCGACGATTGTCGCGATCACCTCTTTTGTATCCACCTTCTCATCGATCAAGGCTCCGGCCAGTCCCGGAGACAGGTCCGAAGGAGGCTCGCTTACGTACTTGGCATAAACCGTCGCTGGCTCATCCCGCCCTCGCTTGCGCCAGATCAAAAGCATGCCCAGAAAGAAGGCAATCGGAAGAAGAAAGCCGATCTTGGGTATGAGAAACTCCGCCACGCGACGCACCGTCCATGTGTATTTGACTATGCCCTTGGGGAACCCGGTTACGATCCAGAAGTTGGTGTATGGGGGAATGTCGGATGCCTCGTACACCATGGTCGATGGCGCGGGCGAAGTAACGCTTGCATCGACCCCGTAGCCGACCTGAACGGCTTGAGTCATGTTCGCCGCTAAAACCGACCCTGGTATCGTGACCGTGGCCTTCACCGCCCCTATCGGCACCGGTGTCGTCGCGTCGAACACATACCATCGCAGTTCATCCCCCTCATCGAAGAACATGACCGCTGTCCTGGCCCGATAGTGGATGGCCCAGGTAGCGGAAGTGTCGGTGAGATCGAAGTTCATCTGAATGTAGAGGGTGTCACCCTCCTTGAACGTGTTATACGTTCCCGGAGTGTCACCTTTGGACAGTACTATGCCGTTTGCGTCGCGGACCTCGATGTCGGTAATCCCACCCGTATTCGCCGTGGGGATATCGCGTGACACGTAGTGATAATTGCCTTCAAAAGTGAAGGTCACGTTCTCGTCAACCAGCACATCGCCGTTCTCTTGAACGTCGAGAGTGACGTCCAGGTTATCGATGCGCCAGTCTTCGGCCGCAGCCTGGGCAGCCGGTCCGGCGAGCAGCGCCACAAAGGCGCAGATGCCAGCCAGTGCTACTAGGACGAGGAGGCGGCCCCGGCTCACTGTGTATCACCCTTGGGGGAATCGCCCCCCTCCTGTGCGGACCCAGCCGGAGGAGCGGCCGGAGACGCCTCTGTGGCTGCCGGGGTACTCATGTTGTGACCACAGTTAGGGCAAAACTTCGAGGCAGCCGGCAAAGTCGTCTTGCATTCAGGACACGTGACCGTCGCCGTCAGATTGGTACCGCAATTCGGGCAGAAGTTGCTCCCATACGAAACATCCTGGCCGCATTTGGGACAGCGAATCTTGGGTTGCGCTCCTCCAGCCATAGCCTGCTGAAGCATCCCCGGGATCATCATTCCCAAACCTGCTCCGGCGCCCAGACCCAGTCCGGCAGTGGCTGCCGTGCCGATATCGCTGGTACCGTTTCCGGCGCCTCCACCCGACTTGGCCAGATCGCCAATGGCTTGGGCAGCCTTATACTGAAAGTACCGATCCATACCGCCCACAGCCTCCATGCCCGACCGCTCATCAATCCGCTTCTGCACATCTTCGGGAGGCGAAATGGCATTAACGATGAAGTCGACTACCGCCAGGCCGTATTGGGCAAAGTCGTCCTTGATCCGAGCCTTCAGACCCGCGCCCAACTCATCGAAGTAGCGGGGCAGATCAAGCACAGATTCGAGATTTTCACCCAGAATATCGGCTAAACGTCCCACGATCACGCCCCGGAGAAAATCCTCAATCTGGGTGTTGGTATAGATGCCCCTGGTGCCCACGATCTTGACAACAAACAGCTTGGGATCGGTGATCTGGAAGGTGTAGATACCGTTGGAGCGAAGCCGGATCATCTTGAACTCGGAGTCGCGGAATAAGATGGGCTCGACGGTGCCCCACTTGAGATCGGTAAAGGTACGCTTGCTGACAAAGTACGCCTCGCACCGGAAGGGAGTGTCTCCCCACAACGGCGCAGTCAGGATCGAGGTCAGCAAAGGAATGTTCTGCGTCGATAGCGTATGACGGCCCGGCTCAAAGACATCGTACGCCTTGCCATCCCGGAAGAATACGGCCCACTGGCTCTCACGTACGATCAGTTGAGATCCCAGTTTGAATTCGCCCGAGCCCTTCTCCGGCACTCGGTGAGCCATTTCGGCGCCTTGTTCATCGACGAATTCGATGAGGTCCATAAGGGCCATCAGTTACCTCCCTGCTCCTGTAATGAGGTCTTCACGCTCGGATAATCGTGCGTCAAGAGCTTCGATCCTATCATCAAGAAGCCGGAGATCGGCTGCAAGCGATGGACTGCCCACCACCAGCGCCACGACTAAGTCTCGTATTCCTCCTGCCTCCGTCTCCAACCCCTTGTCAAACGCGTACAACTCCTGGATCTTCTCCGCGCCCACTTTGGTCGTGTCGAATACACCGGCGTAGCCGTAATCGGCAAATTGGATCCGGTCGCGCACCATGCGTAACTTGCGCATTGTGGCGTCGATATTCCCCAGCGCATCCAAATTACCGCTCTTCATGAGATCAAGCTTCAGATCATCCAGCTTGCCCAAGCAGGAGTCCAAGTGTCCGGCCACGTAGACTCGTTCGATCTTGTCGGCCTCCCGACCCAACTCCTTCTGTTTGTAACCCTTGTAGCCTGGGACCTTTTCCATGAAGCGTTCAAACCAATTCTTGCTCTCCTCTATCCGCTCATCGATCCCAGCCATGATCTCCCTCCCCGTTAATCTACCGGTCGCACAGACTCCAGCACAGACTCCATATTGTGGGCAGCTAAGCCTTACGCTACCAGATCATCGAACTCGCGTAGCAGCAACCTCCAGTTGAACTCGTGGATATAGCGCGGGTCCCAGACAGCCGGGATGAACACGAGCTCTTCACGAGTCGTCTCGAGCCGGTAGTCCACGGCATGCAAGTCGCGTGCTTCGTGAGATTCAACCGCCAGGAACACGAAGTGGCCAAGTGTCCGCGCGTCCTCCCGGCCCACCACAACCGGGGAAAAGACCCCAAAGGACGGCTCGGCGATTACATCTGCTGCGGAGCAATCCTGTTCACGATTACGGTCGTTCACGACCATGTTCGCGCCCGTTTCCACCAAAGCAAGCCGGCGTGCATTGCCCGCTTCGAGGCCGCGATCGAGTTCCAGCTCGGGCTGAGCCTCCGTCAGACCCACACCGAGGCGTTGCACCATTGAGCGCATGAGCGAAAAGGCCGGAATGTAGAGAAGAGCCGGTCTCGGAGCTGCAGCTCTGCGGATACGTTCCCAGGCCGAATCGGTCGCCGCCGATACTGTGACCCAGAGACGCCACACGGCCAGAAAGCGCACCTGCCCTGCCACCGCCAGCTCCGTAGTGGGTGCTGCCGTAAGAGGAAGGAACCGGGTCAATCCCTGCTCACCCGGCTCATGGGCCGAGCCACAATTCGGACAGATGAAGATAGCGGTATCCTCACCACCCTGCAGCGCAAAACCGCAATTGCCGCAGAGCAACGGAACTAGGTCAGCCGGAAAAAGGCTCGTGATACTCCACCTCCCCTACTATCCGGAACCGCGATACCGACAGAGCAGCTGCTACAGAAACTACCAGGGCCAAAACCAGCGCCGGCAAACGCATCATCTCCCAGGTTACAGCAAGCCACACGAGAATGCCGACCGCGATCACCGCAGCAAATACCTGTCCTGCAAAAAGGACAATCCGGCTACTATTGGCAGCCGGAGCGAAGGCCGAGTTGACCGTTCCATCACGGCCATTCACAACTACACGACAAC